>DASTYT010000060.1 GCA_035764725.1 Candidatus Methylomirabilota bacterium
CCTCACCCCCGAGCTGAAGGCCATGCTGGCGGCCCAAGTGGCGCGCGTGAAGGCCTTGCAGCACCGGCTCGGGAAGATCATTCCCGACCTGTTCGTCCACCAGACCAGCAAGGCGCCGGGCCTCGTAGGCACACCCATCCGCGACTTCAGGAAGGCCTGGAGGACGGCCTGCCGGCGCGCTGGTGTCCCTGGTGCCATCCGGCACGACTTCCGGCGGACGGCCGTGCGGAATCTCGTCGCCTCGGGGGTGCCCGAACGGGTCGCCATGACCGTCACCGGCCACAGGACACGCTCAGTCTTCGACCGCTATCACATCGTCAGCACCTCCGACCTGCAGGAGGCCGCGCGCAAGCTGGCGGCGCGGGGCTGATGGCTGTGGTCACGTTCTCGTCACGTTCTGAGGGAATGGTGCTTGGTAAGTTGGCGCGCCTGGAGGGATTCGAACCCCCGACCCCCGGCTTAGAAGGCCAGTGCTCTATCCAGCTGAGCTACAGGCGCGTCAGGCACTTACGATACACCAGCAGTAACCGGCAGCCTCGACTCGAAGTTTTCTTGAAGTGTGGCAATCCCTCCCGCAGCACCCCGAACCAAGCGCTCCACCGCCTCCCGAAGATGTGTCGGGGACAGGTGAGAGTATCGCTGGACCATCGCTAGGGTACGCCACCCCCCAAGCGTCTGGACGGTGCGGGTGTCCACTCCCGCCATCACCAAGCGAGAGGCGAAGGTGTGACGGTTACAGTGCCAGGTATACCCGTCGAGCCGGCTCGCGTCCCTCTTCGCCTTTTTCAAGGCGTCAGCCGCGCACTCCACGGCGTTCGGGAAGAAGTGATCGGGCTGCACATAGGAGCACCGAAATACCGGCTCCACCGGGTCGTCGGGCCGGGTCCTTTGGCCGGCGAGGTCCATCAGCACTTCCCGAACGATAGAGTTCATGGGTATCTGGCGGGCGTAGCCGGATTTGGACTGCCGCACCGTGATGAGTCCCGTGAGCATATCCACGTCGCGCCACCCAAGCCGGCGCTGCTCGCTCCATCGAAGGCCCGTATGGATTGATACCGAGAACAGAGGGCGGAGATCCGGTCGCACCGAGTCGAGTCTTGGACGCCCAACGAGGAGTTCATCCGGGTGCAACGCCTCAAGGATGGCCGCCTCTTCCTCGGCCATCAGGTACTGAATCCGACCCTCCGGCTCCCTGGACTTTGCCACGCCGCGGACGGGGTTATTCACCATTAGCCCGTGCCGGATTGCCCGGTTGAACATCGCGTGAAGGGTTGTCCGGTAGCGGTTTCTAGTGGCCGGCGCCCGAGTGGCGAGTAGCCCGTCAAGGAAGCGCTCAACATCAGCCATGGTGATCTGGTCGAGTTTCTGCTTCCCGAACGCAGGGCACATCGCCTGGACGCGCCCGGCCTCTATTGCGTATCCCCGGTGATGAAGCTTCGCCCACGCGAGATACTCCTGGACGAACTCGCCGAAAGTGATCCGGCGGGCCTCCCGTGCCTCTTCGGCCTGGCTCCGCTCTCGTTCCCGACGCCGCTCCACTCGCGGGCACCAGCTCCGGTCACTGTGGATTCGAAGCCGTCGGGTTGACAACATGCGGAGCGCCTCCGTCTTGCTAGTGCTTCCCTGCTCCTGGTGGACGTGTCCTCCCTTGGGTTGTGGTGCGAGCACTTGCGCTGATCACTGTCGTGATCGCCGTCGCTCAATTCACCTTCCATGGAGGCACGCTCGTACCTCTGCTATTGAATGGCGTCCGCCGCGCTTCAACATCGCGGTCATCCTCAATCGTGAACCACTGCGGCCACACCGACCTGTACGTGGTGTGGCCCACGACCGAAACGGGCTGGTATCTGCCGGTGGCTCTGCTGGACGAAGAGAAGGCCAATGCGCCCTATGCTCCCGGGCGGAGTGCCGTTTAGTGCGGCGCTTTCAATGTCTTGTCGAAGGCGGCGCTGCCTTGGGAGCCAGCGCGACGTGATGATTCATGGTCGTCGGTCGACGCACCTCGACCGCCTGCACCCCGCACATGACCGTGCTGCTGCCGCGCCGAGACGCTTGCGCCTACTCGGCTGGCAACCCTGCATGACGCAGACTGGCGTGGAGTGGCGCGGCCACGCGCAAGAGTACGTGCCCTGGCCGGAGGCGGATGGGTACTGGCGGATGGTGCCGGTGCTAGGGTAGTACCGCAATTGAAGGGGGTGCTGAGATGAAGAAGCCAGCGTCGCTTGTCGCCGTAATCGTGCTCTGGCTCATCGCCCTGGCACAGTTACTACGCGTCCTCCTGCGAGTAGACGTGACGGCTCGGGGCGCCCACATACCGCTTTGGCCGAGTGCCGCGGCCTTCATCGGCTTCGGGCTGTTGGGGGTCTGGCTGTGGCGCGAGCGGCAGCAATGACCCCGCCATTCGGGCTCGACGAGCACGGCCACCAGGCAACATCGGAAGAGCGCACTGGGGACTGACCGCGTGCTCATCGGCCTTCTGGCCCTGGTCATCGGCCTCGCCCTTGTAGTGTGGGGCGCCGAGCGGTTCACGGAAGGCGCGATCCAGGTGGCGGCGCGCTTGGCGGTGAGCACCTTCCTCGTGGGGGCCGTGGTGTCAGGGTTCGAGCCCGAGAACCTCGCCAGTGGTGCCGCCGCAGCTCTCGGGGGACTTCCTCAAATCGCGCTCGGCACCGTGATCGGCTCGACCATCTTCCTCCTGACCGCGGCCCTCGGGCTCGCCTTGCTCATCGCCCCGATGGCGGTGCGCATCCCGCGTGAAGGGCCGGTCGCCATGATGCTGAGCCTCGTCCTCTTCGCCCTGGTCCTCTGGAACGACGGAGCCGTGAGCCGCGTCGAGGGCGTGCTGCTCGTGGTGGCCGCGCTCGGCCTGATGTTCTGGCTGTACAGGCGCTCGCCCGTCTTCCACGGCGACGCCGAGGACGGCCGACCGGCATCGGGGGTTAAGATCACCGGCCTTCTCGTCGTCGGTGCTGCTGTGATGGTGGTCGGAGCTGAACTGCTCGTCCACGGCGCTCGCACCCTCCTCACTGTCGCTGGGCTCTCGGAGACCTTCCTCGGCATGGTGGTCGTCGGTATGGGTGAGAGCCTGGAAGAGGCTGCCCGCATGACGGCACCGGCCCGACGCGGCCATCCCGAACTGGCGTGGGGCAACGTAGTCGGCACCACGGTCGTTCTGCTCACCTTCAACCTCGGCGTGCTCGCGCTGATCCGCCCGCTGATCGCCGACCCGCTCGTGCTCCGGCTCCACGCCCCGTACTTGGTCGTATGCACCCTACTCGTCGCGGGAGCGCTGCTCGTGCTACCGAGGTTCGGACGGGGCGCGGGAGTAGTTCTCGTCGTGCTCTTCGCCGGTTACCTGGGGTTGAACCTTCGGCACATGTGGCAGTAAGTCCCGTTGCCATACGTCCGGTAGCTTCAGCTTACCGCCCCGTCCCCCCTTAGGTCATCGCCGCGTCGGCTGGTCGTCGTACCGGTCCCTTGCCGTTACCGCGAATCAGGAGTATAAGGGGCGCTGGGTGTGGCGGCATGGCGCCGCCGCAGGTGGGTTCTTCGAGTGGTCGGGCCGCCACTCGTGAGACTGCAGACGGCCAAAGCCGTCTCGACCCCCTGCGGGGCCGTAGCGAGCCTCCCTCGGTTACGGGGGGGCCTGCGGGAGCCATCGTGCCCGAGCCCACTCCTGTAGACCAGCCGAAGCAAGTCGATCCGAAGCTTTCCTTCACCGCCGTACCGCCGCGACAGCTCCGCTCGAAGCCTACCCTGATCTCCGCCGTCGCTCGTCTGTACTGGATGTTGGCGGGTAACGCGGCCCTATATCTGGTCGCACTCGCAATCGCGCAGCAGGGACAGCAAGCGTCGACCAAAGATGTCGCGTTCTTCGCGGTCGTCGCGAGTCTCATCCTTGTCCGTTACCTAGACATCGCGTGGTTAGGCGGTGCGACTGCGTCGGGGAAGCCCGCGTCGCTCGGTGACTGGTATCGGTACGTGGCGTGGTTGCTTCCGCTTTCCCTGGCCGTCTGGATCATCGCTCGCGCTACGGCGCGGGTCGGCCTCCTGTAGCCGGCCAACGCTCCAGGCGAGGACTAAGCCATGAACGACGACAAGGAGCGAAACAAAAGGCTGAAGGTCAGTCTGGCCATGCTCGGAATCGCGCTCGTCCCCATTGCGATCCTCACGCTGCTCTCTTAAAGGAGCGAACCATGGTCAAAGTCGGGCGGTTCGTCACCGATCCCAGGGCTGGCGCTTACTGCCACCTAACACTCGATGGCGGTGAGAAAGTCATCGTCCACCACGAGAAGGGCGGCTTCAAGGGTGGCCTGCTCACCATCGAAGTTTCGAAGTTCATGGGCTTAAGCTCCGACCGGATCTTCGCGTGCAACCTGGACAGTCCGAAGGGGAGCGGCGTCCTGGCGTGGCTAACGCGAGGCGCCGACCCTACCAGCCTCGCGGCGACGCCGCTGGGCGCTGTGGTCGAGTTCGTCAAGGATGCTGGGTCGCTCACCGAGCTGAAGGACAGGTGTGCCAAGCTAATGGCCGGCCAATAGGCGAGCAGCGGGAGCGAAGCTGACCGTGGAGTTCCGTGACCTATTGCTAGGACTCGTCCTCGTCTGGCTTGCGGCAAAGCTCGCCGGGGAGGGCATGGAGCGGATCGGCCAGACTGCCGTCCTGGGTGAACTCTTGGCCGGAGTCATCATTGGGCCGGGTGTCCTGGGACTCGTGCACGAATCGGAAATGCTGCACGCCCTCGCGGAGTTGGGCGTCCTGATCCTCCTCTTCGAAGTGGGGCTGGAATCCGATCTCGGCGAGCTGCTGCGGGCTGGTGCCCAGGCGACGCTGGTCGCCCTGATCGGCGTCACGCTGCCGTTCGCGGTAGGTTACGGCGTCATGCACGCACTGGGCTCCCCGGGGCTCGTGGCTGTCTTCGTCGGCGCCACGCTCACCGCGACCAGCGTCGGTATTACGGCCCGCGTGCTCGCCGACCTCGGTCGTCTTCACGATGCTGCCGCGAAGGTTATCCTCGGGGCGGCAGTCGTGGACGACATCCTCGGTCTGATCATCCTCGCGGTAGTGACGGGGATCGCTCAGACTGGCAGCATGTCGCTGTGGTCGGTGAGCATGCTGTCGGCAAAGGCGGTCCTGTTCCTGCTAGTGGCCATCCTGGTGGGCATTCGGCTCGCGCCCACTCTGATCGACTGGATCGGACGCCTGAAGGCACGAGGGACCCTGATCGTCTACTCGGTCGTCTTCGCGGTGGCGCTAGCAGCCACCGCCGACCTCATCGGTCTGGCGACGATTATCGGGGCGTTCGCAGCAGGACTGGTTCTGGCGACGACGGAGCGACGTTCTCACATCGAGGAGCGCGTCAAGCCAGTCGCCGATCTTCTGGTGCCGGTGTTCTTCGTCACGATAGGGATGAAGGTCCAACCCTGGATGCTGAACCCGTTTGCCGAGAACGCACAGTTCGGCATCGCAATGCTGTTGACAGCAGTCGCTGTCGCCTCCAAGTTGACGGCTGGCCTCGCCGTCTACCAGCGCGGTGTGCGTCGGTGGCCGGTGGCGGTCGGTATGGTGCCGCGCGGCGAAGTCGGTCTGATCTTCGCAGGGGCAGGCCTTGCAGCGGGCGTGATCGCAGAGGAC
Organism: Candidatus Methylomirabilota bacterium; assembly: GCA_035764725.1. NCBI lineage: Bacteria > Methylomirabilota (SeqCode) > Candidatus Methylomirabilota bacterium. Next base: position 5,635 of record DASTYT010000060.1, read on the forward strand.
TTGTACTCAGCGCTCGTCGCGGTGGTGATGCTTACGACGTTCGTGGCTCCTCCGTGGCTGAAGGCCCTTTATAAGGCCCCGAAGTAGGACGATGCGGGTCGAGATGCGACCTCTGCAGCTTGGCTTGGCATTCCCTCATATCGGGGCTGTTGCGCTTGGTGGGCTAGTCGACAGCGTGGCTCACGGCATCACATGAGACGAAGGGGAAGAGGCCATGGGCATGCTCGCGGGGTTGGGGCCGTGGAGGCTTTCTGCTCCCGGCAAAAGGGTCAGGCGAGCGCAATGCGAGTTCCGTCACGCTAGCCGCGGATCCTCGGTCTACCAGCAGGGCGATATCCTCGTCAATACCCAGGCGAGTCTCCTCGGCCATTCCATGGCCCCGGCCTCGACCCTGGCCACGATCGCGGTCGTGGTCTTCAGCGTCGCCGATCTCGAGCGGATGAAGACACTTCGATCTGTCGCCACTGGCGGGCTGGTGCTCACCTGTCTTGTGACGCTTGCGAGTTCCTGCTCATCGCGGTCGGCATTCTCGCGAACGGCGTCTTCGCCGGCTCTGAGATCGCGCTGGTGTCGTCACGCATCAGCCGCCTAGCCGAGCTGCGGCAGCGATCGGTTCGCGGGGCAGCCGCCGCGATGCAGCTCAAAGAGACGCCCGAGACCTTCCTCGCCACGATTCAGATTGCGATCACGGCGGTGGGAACGCTGACCTCCGCCGTCGGTGGCGCGACGGCCGTCGAAGCCCTCTCCCCGTGGCTCATGCGGGTTGGTCTGGGCGGGGCCGCCCAGACCGTTGCGCTCGGCATCGTGATCGTGGCGATCACGTACACGTCTCTAATCATTGGCGAGCTGACGCCGAAGGCGATCGCGCTGGGCGACCCCGAACGCCTGGCCTGCCTGATGGCGCCACTGATCGCCGCGATCAGCCGGGCATCGGCGTTGATCGTTCATGTCCTGAGCGCTTCGACGAACCTCGTTTTGAAGCTTCTGGGGATGGGAACGCCGAAGGAGTCGCCGTTCGTGTCGGAGGAAGACGTCAGGTACCTGGTCCGTGAGGGCGCTCGGAAGGGCATCTTCGAGAAGCTCGAGGAGCAGCTGGTGCACAACGTCTTCGAATTCGCCGATACGACGGTTCGGGAGATCATGACCCCGTGCCCACACGTCAAAGGGCTTGAACTCGGCACAGCCCCGGAGGCTGTTCTTGGGAAAGCCCTGGAGGTCGGCCACTCCCGGATCCCGGTGTATCAGGGCTCGGTCGAGGCGATCGTGGGCATCGTGACACTGAAAGACCTGCTGGCCGTCGTGGCCCGTGGCGAGACGCTGCGATTGCCGTCCCTCCTGCGGGCGGCGGTGTTCGTGCCTGAGACCGTCCGGATTAGTCATCTGCTGCGCCAGCTCCAACAGACACGCTAGGGGCTCGCGATGGTCGTGGACGAGTACGGCAGCGTTGTCGGCCTCGTGACCGTCGAAGACGTCGTGGAAGAGATCGCCGCCGAGATCCGCGACGAGGGCGAGCATCCGGCAGAAGTCATCACCAATCTCCCGGACGGGTCGGTGGTGCTGGACGGAATGACGCCTCTCGACGAGGTTGAACGCCACCTCGGCATCGCGCTGCTGCACCGCGCGACTACGCGACCGTCGCCGGACTGCTCCTCCACACGCTCAACTCCGGTCCGACGCGCGGCATGTCAATCGTCGTCGCCCGGCGACGATGGACCGTCCTCGAGATGGATGGTCCCCGGATCCGGCGTGTCGGCGTCCAGCCGGAATGATCAGCACACGGCAGGGCAGGCAGACTGCAGATCCACGGTGATGCTTGATCTCTCCGTCGTCTTCTTCGTCTACACGAGGAAGAGAGCTTCACGGTGCTTCTTGGTTGCGCGATCAAGTCGGGCCGGCTGTCGAAGGTCTGAACACGACCGCCACGCCCCGAGGAGCGACCACCCGACTTCACCCAGGAATTACCCAGGAAGTTGCTCCCAAGGAGCGCCAAAGAATCCCAAAGCCGCTGACGTAAGAAAGGCTAGTTGGCTAGGCTGTCTTTGTGGCGCCTTGGCTCCAGTCTCGATTTGAAAAGGGCTCATCCCCTACGGGCGATTAAGGCATGGCTAGTAGGGCGAGGTAGAGGGGAAGGACGACTCGAAGTTTTCTCAAAGTGCGGTGACTCGCCGACGCTTCCTGCGAGTCACTGCTGCTCACAGCTGCCTAGGCGCCGTCTCCACGGAAACTTGCGTCGATGGTGGCGAGAGCGACATTGCGTGACCGTGAGCGACACGGAGCGCCACGCGCTGGTCACTTTAGAAGGCCAGTGCTCTATCCAGCTGAGCTACAGGCGCGTGTCTTGAAAATCTTAACCGGAAAGGCCGAACTATGCTCGGACCTATGCCTCGCGCGCGGCGCACGCACCATGCGAGGCCCCCGAGACATTCGACTCATCCGAGCTCCCGGATCCGGGCCGTCGTGTAACCCAGGAGCCCTCCGAGGACGGCCTCGTTGTCGGATCCCGGCCGTCGCGACCAGCCGGCCACCCGGCCCGGGGTGCGGGAGAGCAATGGCACGATCCCCTGCGTGACGATCTCGCCCATCTCCGGATGGGTGAGCCGCACCAGATCGCCGCGGCTCCAGCAATGCGGCTCGCGCACCAGGTCGGCCACCGAGTTGACCGCGCTCGCTGCCAGCCCGGCGCCACGAAGCGCGGCGACCGCCTCGGCGGCGGGCAGCGTGCCGACCAGCTTGACCACGTCCTCGCGAACGCCGTCGCGATCCTCGGGCGGCGGCCGACGGCCCAGCCGCGTGAGCGCCTCGCCAACGGCGCTCCAGGACGGAGCCGACGCCGCCACGAAGCGGCCGTCGGCGGCCTCGACGGTGACGCTGGCCGGGTAGAGCGGCGACTCCCCACCCGCGCGCTCGCGGCGGATGCCGAGTGCGCTGCGCGCCGCCAGCAGGTCGCCGGTCAGCCGGAGGGCGGCCTCGAACATCGCGGTGTCCACCACCTGCCCCTGGCCGTCCGCGTCGCGCCGCAACAGCGCGGCCACCATGCCCAACACGTTGAAGAGCGCGGTGGAGTAGTCGCCGGCCATGACCCCGTCGCGCACCGGCGGGCGGTCCGGCCAGCCATTGAGATAGGTAATCCCGCCGAAGGCGAGCCCGACCGGGTTGAACGCGGCGCGTGCGGTGTAGGGCCCGCTCTGCCCGAAGCCGGACGAGCGCAGCAGCACGAGCCGCGGGTTGGCCGCGAGGAGGGTGGCCGGAGCGAGATCCCAGCGCTCGAGCGTGCCGGGCCGGAAGTTCTCCACGATCACGTCGCTCTGCCGAACCAGCGCGAGGAACGCCTCCCGTCCGACGGGCGCGCGCACATCGAGTGTGATGCTGCGCTTGTTGCGGTTGGTGACGACGAAGCCCGGGCTCTTGCGGCCCTGGGCATCCGCGGCCACGCTTGGCAGCTCGACCATGATCACGTCGGCGCCGAAGTCGCCGAGCAGGGCGGCGGCCGCGGGGCCGGCCAGCCACTGCGAGAGGTCGAGCACGCGGACCCCGCGCAGCGGGCCCCATCCGCTGGAGAACGTCCGCTCCGGCGCGTCGACTCGCGCCCGGGCCTCGAGCCACTCGATCGCCGATCGGACGATGTCCGTATGCTCACCGAGCCGGGGGGCGCGCCGCGGAGGCGCGGCCGGGGTCCGCGAGAGCTTCGGCACTGCCGCGGGCGCGAGGAACTCCGTTCCGGTCGCCGACGTGAGAGGCACGATGGCCTCGCGCGCCTTCACGTGCGCGTCCCCCACGATGTCGTCCGCCGAGCGCACCGCGGTCCCGGCCACGCCGGCCGCGGCGAAGCGAGCCTCGACGTCGGCCTGGTCGTGCGCGGCGATCCACGTGCCCACCAGCTCGTCGGAGGCCGGCCGGTTCTGGAGCCGCGCGGCGGGCGTGGAGAACCGCGGATCCTTCGGCGCGTCGGGCTTCTCGATCGCCTGGCAGAGGCGGGCGAAGGGCTGGTCGCCCGCGCCGGACACCGCGATCCAGCCGCCGTCCCGCGTGCGGTAGACGTTCGCCGGCACCACGATGGGCGACTCGGTGCCGAGCCGCTCGGCCACTGTCCCGGTCCGGTCGTGGCGCACGACCACCTCTTCCTGCATCCGCAGCGCGGTCTGATAGAGGCCGATGTCCACCACCTGTCCGCGGCTGCTGCGCCGGGCGTGAAAGACCGCCATCAAGAGCCCGCTCGCGCCGTGGATCGCGGTCCAGCCCTCGGCCAGCGGCACCGTGACCGCCAGCGGCGCACGGTCCGGGAACCCGGTGACGAACTGCATGCCGGAGAAGGCCTGGGCGATGCGGTCGTCGCCACGGACGCCGGCCAGCGGGCCGGTCTGCCCGAAGGGCGAGATGCGCAGAGTGACGAGCCGCGGGTTGCGGCGCTCCAGCGCCGCTGGCCCGAGCCCCGCCGTCTCGAGCCGCCCCGGCCCCAGGTCCTCCACCAGCGCGTCGGCGGTGGCGAGCAGCCGCGCCAACCACGGCTCGGCCGAGAGATCCGCGATCTCGGCCCTCACCGAATACTTCCCACGGTTCTCCGACTGGAAGGCGAGCGAGTCCTCGCCGTCGAGACCGGGCCCGCGCCGCCGCATCGGCGAGCCGGTCGCCGGCTCGATCTTGATCACGGTGGCCCCGAGATCGGCGAGGAGCCCGCCCGCCATCTCGCCGGCGAGCGTCTCGGCCAGCTCCACGATCACCACCCCGGCGAGCGCGCCACCGCGCCCGGCGCCAGGCAGCGCGGGGGGCTCGCTCATCGCCGTCATGCCAGCCCGAAGACGCGGGCCGCGTTGCCGTAGAGCCACTTCTCCTTGACCGCGTCCTTCAGCGGCAGCGCGAGGTACTCCTGGATCAGCGTCTCGTACGGCTGCCCGATTAGCCCGGCCGACAGGCCAACCAGCACCTTGTCCTGGATCAGCGTGTTGCCGAACTGCATCAGCATCTCCCAGCCCGAGCCGGGCTGGCCCAGGTACCGTCCGCGATGCGCGGACGTGTCCATGTACAGGTTCGGGTGCCGGCGCACCAGCGCGACCATCTCGTTCACCCAGGGCCAGCCGCCGAGCCCGCCGATGATCTTGAGCTCGGGGAAATCCATCGCGACCTGGTCGAGGTTGGCCGGGTGGCCGAGGTCATAAGGGCGATCGTTGGCGTAGTTCATCGAGGAGTAGATGCGCACCGGGATGCCCAGCTCGGCCGCCTTGGTGTAGAGCGGGTAGTAGCGGCGGTCGCGTGCGGGGATGCAGTCCACCAGCGCCGAGATGCCCAGGGCACAGAAGCCCTCGTCGCGCACCAGGCGCTCCAGCTCGCGCACCCCGCTCATGCCGTGGAACGCGTTGATGCTGATCCGGGCCAGCCCCAGGAAGCGGCCGGGGAACCGCCGCAGGAGCTGCGCCTGCTCCTCATTCGAGATGCCGAAAGGGACCGAGCGCACGATGCCGAGCTTGCCGAGCTTCTCGACGTAGTCGTCCAACTCCTCGTCCGGACGGTGGTCGGCTCCCTCGCGCCGGGCGCGGAAGATCCGCCCGTAGTTGGCCATGCCGTAGCCGGCGGGCTTCTCCGTCGCGGCGCCCGCCGCCTCCGCTGGGGCCGCGGCGGGCTTCTTCTCCACGTTCGCCCCGTACGGCACGCTGCACTCCATGTCGATGATCCGTAGCATTCGATCGCTCCTCCTCGAGTAAGGGATCGCGGCGAATACAGTACCGCGATCGGGCCCGTCTTGACAGTGCCGCCTCCCCCCCTCAAGATTCCCGTCGGAGGAAATCCCCCGTGAGAGCCATCCTGACCATCCTGACCGCGATCCTGCTGTTCCTACCCGCCCCGGCCCACGCCCAGAGCGTGCTCCGCATCGGGCTCAACGACGACCCGGACGCGCTCGACCCGACAATCAGCCGCGCCTACACCGGCCGCCTGGTCTTCGCCGCGCTCTGCGACAAGCTCTTCGACGTCACCCCAGACCTCAAGATCGTGCCCCAGCTCGCCACCGGGTACGAGTGGGCGGCCGACCGCAAGTCGATCGTGATCAAGCTGCGCCCGGGCGTGCGCTTCCAGGACGGCGAGCCGTTCAACGCGGAGGCGGTGCGCTTCAACATCGACCGCCACCAGAACACGCCAGGATCCTTCCGCAAGTCGGAGATCGCCGAGATCGCCAGCGTGGACGTGGTGAACGACCTCACGGTGCGCTTCAACCTCTCGCAGCCGCTGGTGCCCCTGCTCGCCGCGCTGACCGACCGCGCCGGCATGATGGTCTCGCCCAAGGCGGCCAAGGCTCTCGGCGACAAGCTCGGCACCCAGCCGGTCTGCGCCGGCCCCTACAAGTTCGTGCAGCGGGTGGCCCAGGGCAAGATCGTGGTGGAGAAGGTGGCCGACTACTGGGACAAGGGCGCCTTCTCAATCGACCGCATCGAGTTCGTGCCCATCACCGACTCCACCTCGCGCTTGGCCAGCCTGCGCTCCGGCGACCTGCAGATGATCGAGCGCGCGTCACCCACCGACCTGGCCGAGATCCGGGGCGACTCGAAGCTGAAGGTGACCGGCGTGCCCGAGCTGGGCTACCAGATGATTCCCCTGAACGTGGCGAACGGCGCGAAGAGCAAGGTCTTCGCGGACGCCCGCGTGCGCCAGGCCCTGGATCTCGCGATCGACCGCGAGACGCTGGTGAAGACCGTGTTCAATGGCGAGTACATCGCGGGCAACCAGTTCATCAGCCCGGCCAACCCGTACTACGACCAGAAGATGCCGGTCGCCAAGCGCGACGTCGCGAAGGCGAAGCAGCTCCTCAAGGACGCGGGGCAGTCGAGCCTCGCCTTCACGCTGGTGGTGCCCCCGGAGCGCGATCGGCAGGAGGCGTCGCTGATCCTGCACGCCATGTGGGCGGAGGCCGGCATCACCGCGAACCTCCAGACGCAGGAGAACGTGACGATGCTGCAATCCGGGCGCAAGGGCGACTTCGAGGCCTACTTTACGTTCTGGAGCGGCCGGCCCGACCCCGACGGCAACGTCTACTCGTTCACGACCTGCAAGGGCGCGCAGAACGACAGCCACTACTGCAACGCCGACGTGGACGCGCTGCTCACCAAGGCCCGGCAGGTCGCGGATCAGGCCGAGCGCAAGAAGCTCTACGACCAGGCCACCGAGATCATGGCGAAGGACGTGCCGCGTCTGATCCTATGGCACCGCCGCGTCTTCACCGCGTTCAGCAGCCGGGTGCAAGGCTTCACGCCCTACCCCGACGGGATCATCCGCTTCCGAGGCCTCAAGCTGAACTGATCGGCATGGTGCTCTGGCTCTACGTGGCGCGCCGGATCGCGATCCTGGTGCCCACGCTGTTCTTCGTCTCGGTGCTCATCTTCTCGCTGCAGCAGCTGCTGCCTGGCGACGCGGCGGTGGCGCTGGCCGGCGAGGAGAACGACCCGGCCGCGGTCGCGGCCATCCGCGCGCGCTACCACCTGGATCGGCCGGTCGTGGTGCAGTATGGCCTCTGGCTCGGCCGCGTGCTGGTCGGCGACTTCGGCGAGTCGCTGCGCAGCCGCATCCCGGTGCGCGAGCTGCTGGCTTCCAAGCTGCCGGTCACGGTGGAGCTGGCGTTCTGCTCGATGCTGATCGCGCTCTGCATCGGCATCCCGGCCGGCATCCTCTCGGCCACCCGCAAGGGCACGGCGGTGGACGTGGTGGCCAACTTCTTCGCGCTCTCCGGTCTTTCCGTGCCGCACTTCTGGCTGGGCATCATGCTCATCTTGTTGTTCGCGGTGCGCCTGGGCTGGCTGCCCGCCTCCGGCTACGTGCCGCCCTGGGAGGACCTGCGCCGGAACCTGACCACGATCCTGCTGCCCTCGCTCGTGCTCGGCACCGGCGTGGCCGGCGTCATCATGCGCCACACCCGCAGCGCGATGCTGCAGACCCTCGGCGCCGACTACGTGCGCACCGCGCGGGCCAAGAGCGTGCCCGAGCGCCTGGTGGTGCTGAAGCACGCCCTGCGCAACGCGCTGATCCCGGTTATCACCCTGGGCGCCATCGAGTTCGGCCGCTTGCTCTCCGGCGCGGTGCTCACCGAGCAGGTCTTCGCCATTCCCGGCTTCGGCAAGCTGCTGGTCGACGGCGTGTTCAACCGCGACTACGCGGTGGTGCAGGCGGTGGTGCTGGTCTCGGCCATGCTCTACGTGCTGCTGAACCTGGGCGCCGACGTGCTGTACTTCCTGGCCAACCCGCGCTTGCGGGACTCCACGTGAACGTCGCCCCGGCCGTCCTTGGCGCGCCGTCCGGGGTGGTGGCCACGCGGCGCTACAAGGCCGCGCGGCAGCTCGCGCGCCGGCCGGCGGCCATCGTCGCGCTCGCGGTCGTCCTCGCGTTCATCCTGGCGGCCCTCGCCGCGCCGCTGCTCGCCCCCTTCGACCCGAACGCGATCGACTACCGCGCCCTGCGCAAGCCCCCGTCCGCAGCGCACCCGCTCGGCACCGACGAGGTGGGGCGCGACGTGCTGTCCCGGCTGCTCTGGGGAGCGCGCGCCTCGCTCCTCGCCGGCGTCATCCCGGTCATCATCGCGGTCGTCCTCAGCGTGCCGCTCGGGCTCCTCTCGGGCGTCGCCGGAGGTTGGCTCGACGGGCTTATAATGCGGATCAACGACGCCATGCTCTCGATCCCGTTTCTCATCGTCGCCATCGCGCTGGCCGCCTTCCTCGGCCCGGGCCTCGGCAATGCCATGATCGCAATCGGAATTGCCGCCCTGCCCACGTTCGTCCGGCTCGTTCGCGGCACCGTGCTCGTGATCAAGACCGAGGAGTACGTGGAGGCGGCGCAGGCGCTGGGCTGCTCGCGCCCGCGGGTGGCGCTCCGCCACATTCTGCCCAACACGCTGCCGCCACTCTTCATCCAGGTGAGCATCACGGTGGCGGCGGCCATCATCGCGGAGGCGAGCCTGTCGTTCCTGGGCCTGGGGCAGCAGCCGCCGGCCCCGTCGTGGGGCAGCATGCTCAACGCGGCCCAGCGCTATCTCTCGCAGGCGCCCTGGATGGCGCTCTATCCCGGGCTGATGATCTTCGGGATCGTCATGGCCCTCAACGTCCTGGGCGACGGCCTGCGCGACGCCCTGGACCCCCGACACCAGTCTTGAGCGCCTTTCCGCATCACCAGCCGTCAAGGAGGCCCACCCCGTGAGTCTTGTCCGCATGACCCCGATCACCGACGCGAAGGCCTGGCGGGGCGAGACCCTCGCCCGCGAGACCTCGTGGATCGTCACGCTCACCGAGGCCGAGATCGCGGACATCGACCGTGCGCTGGCCACCGCCAAGGCCTCGCGCCTCGGGCTCGAGGCGATCCAGCGCGAGCATTTCCCCCTGACCGTCATGCGCGCCAAACTCGAGCAGGCGGTGACCGAGATGTACGACGGCCGCGGGTTCGTGGTGCTGCGCGGGCTGCCGGTGCGCCGCTACAGCGACGACGATGTCGGGCTCATCTTCTGGGGCTTCGGCCGATACATGGGGGGGCCGCTCTACCAGAACCCCCAGGGCGAGCTGCTTGGCCACGTCTACGACCACGGGCGCACCTACGGCAACATTGACGTGCGCGGCTACGAGACCAACGCCTACCTGCCGTACCACACGGACGCGGGCGACATGGTGGGGCTGCTCTGTCTGCGCCGGGGCCTCGAAGGGGGGCTCAGCAGCATTGTGAGCTCGGTGACGGTGCACAACGAAATCCTGGCCCAGCACCCCGAGTACCTCGGCCTCCTCTACAACGGCTTCTACTACATCCGCCGTGAGGCGGCCCTGACCGAGCGCGGCGTCTCCGAGCGCCCCATCCCGGTCTACGGCCAGCAGGACGGGGTCGTGAGCTGCCGCTACATCCGCAACCAGATCAACGCGGGAGCGGTGAAGCGCGAGGTGCCGCTGACTACCTTCGAGCGCGCCGCGCTCGACTTCCTCGACGAGCAGACCCGGCGGGCCGACCTGCGCCTGGACATGGACCTGCAGGCCGGCGACATCCAGTTCATCAACAACTTCACCATCCTCCACTCGCGCACCGGCTTCGTCGACGGCCCCACGCCCGACCAGAAGCGCCACATGCTGCGCCTCTGGCTCAAGTTCCCGAAGCCCTGGCCGCTCAGCCCCGAGTTCCCGAGCCACATGGGCTACAAGCCGTCCAAGGACACGCCGGAACTGGTCGAAGCCGAGACCTAGAGGGTCGAGTCCAGAAGCCCTAACGGTCTCAGCGGGTGCCTGAGCCGGCCGATCAGGCCGGCTTGCGACAGACGAGCTGTATCGGGTGGGTTCGTCCCTCGTCGATGTTCCGCAGGGCGTTCCGCGTCTTCTCGAGCGTGTTCTCGCCCATCAAGAGGTGGATCCCGAGCGCCGGCGCCGCGCCCGCCTCGGCCCGCTCGATGGCCACCCGATAGCCCGCGGCGTACTTGGCGCCGGTGTCCTCGATGGCGATGGCCCGGAAGCCCGCCTTCTCCAGGAGCGCACGCGTCTCGGCCGGCGCGACCAGGTAGGAGCCGCTGCCGTCCGTCGACCAGGGCAGCGGGTAGTGCGGGCTCCCCTTCGGGCCGAGGCCATGCTCGGTGAGGGCGAAGAAGCCGCCCGGCTTCAGCACCCGGTACGCCTCCGCGAAGAAGGCCGGACGATCGCCGACGTTCATGGTCACGTGCTGCGTGTACGCGCCGTCGAAGGACGCGGACCCGTAGGGAAGACGCTGGCCGTCGCCTAGCTCCAGCGTCACCTGGAGCTCCATCCGGAGGAGCGCGGTCAGCTTGGTGGCGGCGTCGATGAACGGGGCGGTGATATCGACACCGCTGACATGGCAGCGGAACCGCTTCGCCATGTACCGCGCAGGGCCGCCCAAGCCACACCCGATGTCCACCAGGCGCTGGCCGGACGTGACCGGGAGCTGGTCGGCCAGCTCGATGGTCGCGGGGAGGCCTCGGGCGTGGAAGTGGTCGACCGGGGCCAGGTCCTCCACCGTCAGAGCGTCCAGCGGCTTCCCCGCATGCTTCAGGGCCGCCTCGATGACCGCGTAGATATCGCCTCGGCCCCAGTGATGCGCAATCGCCTTGGCGTGGGCCATTGGCTGTATGCTACTGCATTCCGAAGGGTTTCAGGCGCGTGCCGAAAACGTCGCGGTGCGGCGAGGTCGGGGGGTGCGGCGACGCCTCCCTTGACGGCGGCAGGTCCCGCGTGCGAAGAAGCGCCCATCGGTTCGCCGATGTCTGACCACCCGCACCCGCCCGCCCAGGAGTTTGGAGCCGCCGCGCCGGCCGGCGCTCGGGCAGACGGGCTCATTCCCTTTCGCGAG
>DASTYT010000061.1 GCA_035764725.1 Candidatus Methylomirabilota bacterium
AGGCCAGCCGCTTCATCCCATCTATGCTCTCAGACCAGCGATGTGATCACCGCGATCGACGGGACGTCGATGACGAACGCATCGCAGTGTGAGCGCCGCGACCGGCGCGAAGAACCCAGGCGACCAGCGAGGCTCACGTACCTGAGCGACGGGAAGGCGAAGACGGCGACCGTGACGCTGGGGACGAGGCCGTCGTAGCCTTCAGTCTTTCCTGATACGGAAGGAGTGAACGGCATGCTGGCTGCTCGAGTGACCGCGCCGAACCGGCTCGAGATCGCGCAGATCGACGATCCGACCCCGGGACCCGGCGGCGCGCTGATCCGCGTCCACGCGGCCGCGATCACCCGCGACGAGCTGACGTGGCCGCTCGACCGGCTGCCGGCGATTCCGTCGTACGAGATCTCGGGCACGGTTGCCGCCCTCGGACCGGGTGCGAACGGCCTAGCGGTAGACGACGAGGTGTTCGCGCTGACGCCCTTCGACCGGGACGGCGGCGCCGCCGAGTACGCGGTCGTGCCGTCGGCGGTCGTGGCGTCGAAGCCGAAGACGCTCGACCACATCCAGAGCGCGGCGATCCCCCTCGCCGGCCTCAGCGCGTGGCAGGCGCTCTTCGACCACGGCGGTCTGCAGCGCGGTGAGCGCGTGATCGTCACCGGCGCCCGCGGCGGCGTCGGCCACTTCGCCGTGCAGCTCGCGCGCTGGGCGGGCGCGGAGGTCGTCGACGGCGGAGAGGCCGACCTCGTCTTCGACACCACCGGCCCCGCAGCACTCACAGGGATCCGGGCCGGCCGCATCGTCTCCGTCGCCAAGGAGGCACCCGGCGTCACCTACTTCATCGTCGAGCCGAACCGCGACCAGCTCGTCGAGCTCGCACGGCTCGCCGACGAAGGCGCAATCCGGCCGGAGATCGACTCCGTGTTCCCGCTCGCCGATGCGCGAGCGGCGTTCGACCGCGTGGCTGAGCGGGGCAAGCGTGGCAAGGTCGTGCTCCGCGTCGCCGGCAGCTAGGCGACCACGCGGTACACTTGGAGGACGCGGCGGTTAGGGTGAGCCGATGAGCGACGGTCGCCGACCCCCTTGACAGGTCGCCCGGCAGGACCGATTCTCCCCCCGGACCACCTCGGCGTGGACCGGGACCCAACCCACATCAGCGCGGAGGATCCACGATGGGCGCACTCTCTCGTCGCGACGTCTTGACCCTGGCCGGTGCCGTGGCCGGCCTCGGCTTTCCCGCCGTGCTCCGGGCCCAGGCCCGAGAGATCCCGATGCTGGGCCTCTGGTCCTTCACAGGCGCCTTCTCCGACGTCGGGCCGGTCCTCGACCGGGGGATGAAGCTGGCCCTGGACGAGCGCGGCATGAAGATCCAGGGCAAGTCCATCAAGTACATCACCCGCGACGACGAGACCAAGGCGGGAAGCGCCACCCGACGGGCCGAGGAAGCCGTCGACTCCGAGGGGGTGAAGTACATCATCGGCCCCTGGTCGTCCGGCGTCGCCCTGGCCGTCTCCGAGGTGGCCAAGCGGAAGAAGGTCTTCCACTACTTCAGTGGGGGCACGGAGGACATCTCGGGCGCGCGCTGCCACCGCTACTCCTTCCAGTGGGCGGCGAGCCCGTACACCGCGGCCAAGACCGTGGTGGACACCTTCATGCAGGCCAATCCCAAGGCCAAGCGCTGGCATCTCCTCGTGGCGGACTACGCCTTCGGCTGGTCGGTGGAGAAGTACGTCAAGGAGGTGGGCAAGGCGCACGGGATCGAGTTCGTGGGCGCCGACCGCCACCCCCTCGGCGAGCGCGAGTTCTCGAACTACGTGACCAAGGCGGCGGGCAACAAGCCCGACGTGGTCGCCATGATCAACTTCGGCCTCGACGCCGTCACCGGCGCCCGCGAGATCTTCAACTTCGGGCTGACCCCGAAGATCCCTCTCATCATGACGTGGTCCTCGGGGGTCGAGGAGCTCGTCCAGCTCGCGCCGGAAATCCGCGAGAACATGTGGGTGGGCTCGAACTTCTACTACACCGCCGACACGCCGGTGGCGCGCGAGTTCGTGAAGAGCTACCAGGCCAAGTTCGGCGGCCCGCCCGGCTACGCGCCCGCCGCCGCCTACGGCATGACGCGGATGCTGCTCCACGCCATGGACAAGGCCAAGTCCACCGAGGTCCCGGACGTCATCAAGGCCTGCGAGGGGCTCGAGGTGGAGGACCTGGTCGGCAAGATGCGCGTGGATGCGAAGACTCACCAGACGCTGCGCCCCTACTTCTTCATGCGCTGCAAGAAGAAGGATGCGATGAAGAACCCGATGGACTTCGCCGACATCATCGCGACGGGCTCGACGCCGCTGCCTGCGGAGTACGCCGCCTGCAAGGACATCGGGTCGCTCTGACCCCAGTGCTCGACGCGTGAAGTTCTCGCTCCTGGTGAGTCAGCTGCTGAACGGGCTCGCCACCGGGATGCTCTATGCCCTCATGGGCATCGGGCTGTCCATCATCACGGGCGTGCTGAACATTCCCAACTTCGCCCACGGCGCCCTCTTCGCCCTGGGCGCCTACCTCCTCTACTCCGTGATCCAGCTCGTCGGCAGCTTCTGGCTCGCCCTGCTGCTGGCGCCGCTCGGCGTGGGCCTTCTGGGGATCCTGATCGAGCTCGGCGGCATCCGGCCGCTCTACAAGGCGGGACACGACTACCAGCTGCTCCTCACCTTCGGCCTGTCGCTGATCGTGACCGAGGGCATCATCATTGTCTGGAGCCCCGTCGGCATGAGTCAGCTTCCGCCCCCGCTCCTGCGCGGGGGCGTCGATCTCGGCATCACCTTCTACCCCAAGTACCGCCTGTTCGTGATGGTGGCGGCGGCGCTCCTCGTGTTCGGCGCCTGGCTCTTTCTCGAGAAGACGCGCTATGGAGCGATCATGCGCGCGGGCATCGAGGACAAGGAGATGGTCACCCTCCTCGGCATCGACGTCCACCGCCTCTTCACCGCCGCCTTCGCGCTGGGCTGCGTGCTGGCCGGCGTGGCCGGGGCCTTGACCGCTCCCATCCGCGGGCTCAATCCGCTGATGGGGGTGGACATGCTCGGCATCGCCTTCGTCGTCGTCGCGCTGGCGGGGCTGGGGAACCTCCTCGGCTCCATCGTGTCGGGCGTGCTCGTGGGAGTGGCGCAGAGCCTGGTCGCGCTCTACTGGCCGGAAGCCTCGGTGGCCGTGATCTTCGCCGTCATGGCCGCCGTCCTTCTCGTCCGCCCCCAGGGACTGTTCGGCATCCGATGAGCGGCTTGAAGGAGGCGCGCATCTGGCTGACCATCCTCGCCGCGGTCGTCCTGCTCCCCGTCGTCGTCCGGCACGCCATCGCCACCGAGATCTGGATCTTCGCCATCTTCGGACTCGGCCTCAACCTGCTCCTGGGATACACGGGACTTCTGTCGTTCGGGCAGGCCACCTTCTTCGGCTCCGCCGGGTACGTCGCCGGCTACCTGCTCAAGCACTATGGGGTCGGCGTGCCCCTGGTCCTCGCCGTCGGCATCGCGGTAGGCGCCCTCACCGCGGCGGTGGTGGGCTATCTCTGCGTACAGCGCGCGGATCTCTATTTCATCATGCTGACGTTCGCGCTGAATCAGATGTTCTACTTCACGGCCTATCAATGGACCTCGGTGACGGGGGGCGAGGATGGTATGCCCGGCATCCCGCGCCCGGACGTCTTCGGGCTCGACATCCACGGGCCCCTCGCGTACTACGCCCTCGTCGCCGTCTTGTTCCTCGTTGCGCTCTGGGTCATGAAGCGCATCGTGGAGTCGCCCCTGGGGAAGATCCTCCAGTCCATTCGGGAGAACGCGCTGCGCGCGGAGGCCCTCGGGTACGACGTCGCCCGGATGAAGCTCGCCGCCTTCGTGATCGGCGGGGCCTTCTCGGGGCTGGCCGGCGTGCTCTACGCGATGCTCTTCGGCATCGTCCCCCTCGAGGCCATCGGCTTCGTCTTCTCCGGCAACGTGGTGTTCGCGACCCTGATCGGCGGCTCCGGCTCGCTGTACGGACCCGTGATCGGCGCGTTCGTGTTCATCTGGCTCTCGGAATCGGTGAGCGCGATGTGGGCCCGCTGGCCGCTCCTGCTGGGGGTGGCCTTCGTGATCGTGGTGCTGTTCTTCCGGGGCGGCGTGGTCGAGGCGTGGGCTCGCTTCTGGGCGTGGCGCGCCGCGCGGCGCGCCCCCACGGCGATGGGGGCCGATGTCTCTGGTTAGGACCGAGCGGCTCACCAAGGCGTTCGGTGCCCTGACCGCCGTCGACGGGGTCAGCATCGAGGTCCAGGAGGGATCGCTCCATTCGGTGATCGGGCCCAACGGGGCCGGGAAGACCACCTTCTTCAATCTCCTGACCGGTCAGCTCGTGCCCACCTCGGGGCGGATCGTCTTCGACGGCCGTGACATCGCGGGCACGCCGCCGCATCATATCGCGCGCCTCGGCATCGCCCGCTCCTTCCAGCGCACGAGCATCTTTCCCGCCCTCACCATCGCGGACAATGTGTGGCTGGCTGCCTTCGCCCGGCAGGAATCGTGGCGCGGCCTGGCGTGGCGCCGCGCCGACGGCTACCCCGCGCTCGCCGACCGCGCCCGTGCGGTGCTGGCCGAGGTGGGGCTGGCCGGGAAGGCGGACCAGCCGGCGCGCGCGATCTCCCACGGTGAGCAGCGTCAGCTCGAGCTGGCCATCGCGCTGGCCGCGACGCCGCGGCTCCTGTTACTGGACGAGCCGGCGGCGGGCTTGTCCCCGGACGAGACCCAGAAGATGGTCGCGCTCGTGCGCGCGCTCAAGGGGCGCTATACCATCGTGCTCATCGAGCACAAGATCGACGTCGTCATGACCATGTCCGACCGGATCTCCGTCATGCACTTCGGCAGCGTGATCGCGGAGGGTACGCCCACCGAGATCCAGCGGAACGCCGAGGTCCGGCGGGCCTACCTGGGTGGCGTCCCGTGACATGATCCTCGAGATCAGTGCGATCGACACCTACTACGGCCTCGGTCACATCCTCCACGGCCTCTCCCTCGCCGTTGCGGAGGGCGAGGTGGTGGCGCTGCTGGGACGCAACGGGGCCGGCAAGACCACCACGCTCCGCTCGATCAGCGGCCTCACCCCGCCGCGCCGGGGCACCATCGCGTACAAGGGCGCGAACATCGCCGGCGTCCCGGCGCATCGGATCTCGCGGCTCGGCATCGCGCTCGTGCCGGAGACCCGCGGCATCTTTTCCTACCTCACGGCGCGGGAGAACCTCGAGATCGCCCGCCGCCCCGGCACGCGGTGGCCGATGGAGAAGATGCTGGCGCGGTTCCCCAAGCTCCGCGAGGTCCTGGATCGCAAGGGGCGCTTTCTCTCGGGCGGGGAGCAGCAGATGCTGGCCATCGCCCGCGCCCTCCTGACCGGGCCCGAGCTGCTCCTGCTGGACGAGCCCTCCCAAGGCCTGGCTCCGCTCGTTGTCGAGGCGGTCATGGGGACGATTCTCGAGCTCAAGCACGAGCGCGTCAGCATGTTGCTGGTCGAGCAGAACGCCGAGATGGCGCTGCGGCTGGCCGACCGCGTCTATGTCATCGATCACGGAACCATCGTCTTCGAGGGCACGCCGGACGCCCTCCGCGCCGACCATCGGGTCACCGCGACCTACCTCGGGGTTGGCGGCTGATCGGCGGAGATACGCCATGGAGCCGGTGGCGGAGGGAAGGTTCCTTATCGACTGCCACGTCCACCTGGCCGCGGTGCCGGAGGGGGACAACGGCTGCTACATCTCCCCGAAGATGCTCCGGAGCCCGCTCTTCCGTCTGCTGATGTGGAAGCAGGCCCTCGATCCGGCGAGACCGCGCGAGGCGAATCGCAAGTACGTCGATGATCTCCTGACCGAGCTCCGTGCCTCGCAGCACGTCCGTCAGGCGGTGCTGCTCGGCATGGACGGCGTCTACGATCAGGCCGGCCGGCTCGATCGGGAGCACACGGATTTCCTGATCGGCAACGACTACGTGCTCGCGACCGCGCGCGCTCACCCCGGCGCGTTCCTGGCCGGCGTCTCCATCAACCCGATGCGGCGGGACGCGATCGACGAGGTGCATCGCTGCGCGGAGGCGGGCGCCGCGCTCGTGAAGGTGCTGCCGAACGCCCAGCAGTTCGATCCCGGGGATGCGCGGCACAAGCCCTTCTACCGGGCGCTTGCCGCGAGGAGGCTGCCGCTGCTCAGCCACGTGGGCTATGAGTTCAGCCTGATCGGCAAGGACCAGTCGATGGGCGATCCCAACCGCCTCCGCGTGCCCCTGGACGAGGGCGCGACGGTGATCGCCGCCCACGCGTGCAGCTACGGCCTGGTCCTCCGCGAGAAGTTCCTCCCGACGCTGCGCGAGCTCGCGGGCCGCTATCGCGGCTTCTATGCCGACGTCTCGGCGCTGACGCTGCCCAATCGCTTCCGCATGCTCCTGCACCTGAGAAAGCACCCGGAGCTCCATCCGCGCCTGCTATTCGGCACGGACTATCCGCTCCCCGTGTTCGGCTTTCCCGCCTGGGGCCGCAGGGCGCCGAGGTCCGGAAACCGCTTCGATCGGCAGGCGGTGGTGTGCGGGGCCCTGGGGATCGGCGTTCGCTCACTCGGCGATCTCCTGCCGCCCGCGACGAAGTAGACCACGGCAACCACGCCCCGCCCCCCCTGGAGGACGCCGACGCGTATGCATGCGCTTCGCCTCGCCGCCGTGATCATCGCGCTCGGACTGGCGCTCGCCGCGCCCTCCATCGCTCAGGAGACGCCGCGAATGGGCGGCGTGCTCAAGGTGGCCGCCATCGGGGAGCCGCCCACGCTCGACATCCCCTCGAGCACCGCCACGCTCGGCTACGAGATCATGTGGCGCGTCAACGAGGGCCTCTTCACGTACGACAAGGGCTTCAATCCCATCCCGATGCTCGCGAAGTCGCACACGGTGAAATGACGTCCGCCGACGTGGTGCCGTCGCCCCGCCGCTGGGGGCGCGTGGCCTCGGTGGGGCGCACGCGGTGGAAGTATGTCGAGGCGGTGGAGGCGAAGGATCCCTACACCGTGGTGATCAGCATGAAGCAGCCGTCGGAGCTCCAGGTCGAGGTGGACGTGAAGAAGAGCAAGGCCATCATCGACCGGCTACAGACGGCGTTCTACGAGGACGTGGGGCAGGTGAAGCTCGGCGACTACTTCACCCTGGACGTCGCGCGTCGGGATCTGCGCGGCGAGTTCCGCCCCGCGCCCCGCATGTACTTCTGGAATAGCTGGCTCGCGCGCTGACCCGTTACGGGAACAGCCGCTCGGCGTTCTTGTAGGCGATCTTCTCGGCGACGTCGGGCGGGAGCTGCTTGAGGTAGGCGCGCACCTCGCTCACGGAGCCGGGGAGCGCTTCCCAGCGCGACGTCACCCACGTGTCCGTGCCGGCGAGGAAGCGGTCGGGATGACGTAGGAACACGGCGCGCCAGGCCGGATCGAGCGTGCCGCCGGGCGCGACGTCGCCGTTGCGGAGGGCCAGATCCACCCAGAGGGTCGGGTAGCGATCCAGGAGTACGCCCACTGCCTGTGGACCCGAGGACATCCCCGCGTGCGCCCAGATCACCTTGAGCCGCGGCTCCAGCGTGAAGAGCTCGACGATGGCCACCTCGTCGGAGTGCGCGTGGAGGTAGATGCCCTCGCGCAGCACGATCTCGGTGAGGCGCTTGATCACCGGTGTGCCGACCTGGCCGCCATAGAGATGGAACTCGCCGATGCCCTTGTGCACCTTGAGCGCCAGGCGCGACTCGAGGTAGGGAATGACCGACGGGTCTTGCCACCAGTGGCCCATGTCCTCGCGCGTGCGGTAGGGACGCAGGATCGGCACGATGCGCTGGGGATCCTTCTGGTAGAGCTTGATCGTCCCGTCGTCGGGCGTGCTGGAGACGAGCGCGCGCTTGATACCGGCCTGCTGGATGATGCCGAGGATGCGCGCCTCCGGATACTCGGCCCAGTCGGGCGCGCTGTAGTGGATATGGGTGTCGAAGATCGGAAGCTCGGCGCTCTGCGCGCGCAGCGTCGGGGCAGGGAGGAGCAGCGCGGCAGCCAGAGCCAGCAGCGCCGCGGCCGGCATGAGCAGCGAGAGCCGAAGGATCCGGGTCCGCATCGCGCGACACCATAGCACGGGTGTACCATTTGGGCCATGAACGGCTTCACCGTCGCGCTGCTGACCGCGGCCGTGCTCGCCGCCGCCTCGCCCGCCGGGGCCCAGATCACCGGTATCGGTGGCGGGGCGCGGTATCCGTACTCGAACAACCCGGTCGACCGGGTGTACCAGGACGTGCAGAAGCCGCTGCCGCGCCTGCCCGCTGCGCCACCGCCGGCCACCCGCTGGGTGCCGGAGCAGCGCGCGATCGACCCGGGCACTCGGCAGGAAGTCGTGATTCCCGCTCACGAAGAGCGGCGCATCACGGATACCCAGGTGAACGTGCCGACGCTCCCCGCCTACAGCCCGAGCGGGCCGGCGTTCATTCCGGGGGGCGACCGCCCGCCGGCCGAGCTGCGCCCGGGGCCCTGAGACCGCTCTCGTGCTCGACACGGTCGGCATGTCCGAGATCAACAAGATCTTCGAGGTGCTGGACGCTATCGGTGTGCACCGCGAGCACGTGGTGATCCCGCTGGCCACTGGCAAGGGCCGCGTGCGCCGCATGCCCTCCGGCAAGCTCGAGATCATCGTGGACGCCGAGACGCCCATCGACGAGTGGCTGAAGGGCCTGCCCGCGATGATCCAGGAGGCGCAAGCCCGGTGAGCCGCGCCGGGCTCCGCCGGGAGCTCGGCCTCGTTTCGCTGCTCGCCATTGTCTTCTTCAACGTCAGCGGCGGGCCCTACGGCATCGAGGATGCCATCTCCTCCTTCGGGCCCGGGTTCACGCTGGTTCTCCTGGTCCTCACGCCGCTGGTCTGGAGCCTCCCCGTCTCCCTCGCGATGGCCGAGCTCGCCGCCGCGCTCCCCGAAGAGGGCGGGTACGTCGCGTGGGTGCGCCGCGCCTTCGGCCCCTTCTGGGGTTTTCAGGTCGGCTGGTGGAGC
The DNA here is from genome assembly GCA_035764725.1 of Candidatus Methylomirabilota bacterium. Taxonomy (NCBI): domain Bacteria; phylum Methylomirabilota (SeqCode); species Candidatus Methylomirabilota bacterium. The sequence goes on from DASTYT010000061.1 coordinate 9,048, forward strand.
TGGGTCAACTCCTTCGTGGACGTGGCGGTGTACCCCGCGCTCTTCGCCGACTACGCGAAGTACTGGTTCCCCGACATGTCGAGCGCCACCCGGTGGACGATCGCGCTCGTCTTCATCTGGGCGCTCACCGCGCTCAACGTGGCGGGCGTCCGCCTCACGGGCCGGACCGCGGTGGGGCTGAGCCTGGGCGCGCTCCTGCCCGTCGCGGTATTCACGCTGCTTGCCGCGCTCCACGCCGAGCACGCGCCCTGGAGACCCTTCGCCGCGGAAGGGGAGGGCCTTCTCACCGGCATCGGCCTCGGGCTCGCGGTGATGATGTGGAACTACTCCGGCTGGGACAATCCCAGCACCCTGCTCGGCGAGACCGAGCGCCCGCGCTCCGACTACCGGCGCGCCATGCTGACCGCGGTGCCCCTGATCGCGCTCGCATATCTCCTCCCGGTGGCGGCCGGCCTGTCCGTCTCGCCCGACTGGGAGAAATGGGACACGGGGCACTTCCCGCAGGTCGCGGAAGCCGTGGGCGGCTGGGCGCTCGGCAGCTTCGTGACCGCGGGCGCCCTGTTCGCCACCGCGGGGCTCTTCCTCGCCGGTCTCCTCGCAAATTCGCGCCTGCCCTATGCGCTGGCGAGCCTCGGCCAGCTCCCCGCATGGCTGAGCTCGGTGAGCGCCCGCACCGGCACGCCGTGGGCCGCGGTGGTGCTGTCGAGCCTCTGCTACAGCGCCTTCGCGGTGTTCTCGTTCAAGGAGCTGATCGTCCTCAACATCTGGCTCTATTCCATCGCGCTCCTCCTCGAGCTCGCCGCCTTCGTGGCGCTGCGTCTGCGGGAGCCCGATCTGCCGCGTCCCTGGCGCGTCGGCGGGGGCGCGCTCGGCATGTGGCTGGTGGCGGCCCCGCCCGCCGCGCTCAGCTTGCTCGCCATGGCGACGGCGGGCTGGCAGAACACGGTGGCCGGCGTCATCGCGGCGTTCACCGGTCCCGCCGCGTACTGGGTGTTCAGGCGCGGGGCGCGCGCAGGAGCACGGTCCACGGCTCCACGCGCGTGATCACGAGCAGGCCCGACGCCGTCCAGGGATCGGCGGCGAAGCGGGGCCGCACCGCCTCCTCGCTCGTGGAGTCGACCACGAGCAGCACCTCCGCCCGCGCGCAGCTCGCCCGAGCCCAGCGGGCCGCCGAGCACGATGAAGCCGTCGGCGGCGAGCGCGTTCATGAAGGCCGCGTGCTCGGCCCACTGGGCCTGGCTCCGCATGGGCACGGTGGTGTTCCACGCCGCCCCGGGCGCGCGGCGCACCGTGAGATAGGTCGGCATCGTCTAGCCGCCGTAAAGTGCGGTGCTCAGGTACTTCATGCCGGAATCGACGGCCAGCGTGACCACCGTCTGGTCGGGCCCGAGCTGTTTCGCCACGCGCAGCGCCGCCGCGATATTGGCGCCGGTGGACGTGCCCGCGAAGATGCCCTCGTGCCGCGCGAGGACACGCGCCGTCTCCATCGCCTCCTGCGAGGAGACGGGTTGGATCTCGTCGGCCAGCTTGTCGTGCCAGAGCGGCACCACGAACCCGGCGCCGGTGCCCTCGATCTTGTGCGAGCCGCTGGGCCGGCCCGAGAGCACCGCCGACTCCTCCGGCTCCACGGCGATGATGCGCACCGACGTGTCGTGCGATCGCAGCCGCGTGGAGATGCCGCGGAGCGAGCCCGCCGTGCCCACGCTCTGCACGAAGGCGCTGATGCGGCCCTCCGCCTGCTCCCAGATCTCCTCGCCCATCCGCTCGTAGCTGGCGAGCTGATCGGTGTTGTTGAGCTGGTCGGTCCAGTAGCAGCCCGGCGCCGCGGCGAGCCGCCGAGCCGTCTCGATCATCTCGAGCGTCAGCGCCTTGGTCGTCCCGCCGGTGGGGCTGGGGATCAGCGTGAGCTGGGCGCCGAGCGCCCTCATGTGATCGCGCTTCTCCTTGCTGAACGCTTCCGACGTCACGATCTGGAGCGGAATCCCCTTCGCCGCGCACACGAAGGCGAGCGACACGCCGGTACTCCCGCCGGTGTACTCGACCACGGAGCCGCCGGGCTTGAGCCGTCCGTCGGCCTCCGCCGCTTCCACCATCGCGAGGGCCATGCGGTCCTTCATGCTGCCCGTCGGATTCTCGTACTCCAGCTTGACGAGGATGCGCGCGCTGCCCGGTGGCACGAGTTGCACGAGCGGGGCGAGGCGGGTGCGGCCGATCGTGGCGAGTATGCTCACGCGATCCCCTTCACAGCTCGACCTCCATGGCGACGATTAACCGCGAGACATTGCTTGGAAGCGGGCGCCGCTCCCCAGTGTGGCGAAAGCCGGCCTTCGTGTACAGGGCGATCGCGGCCGGCTCATGCGCGGGCGCCCAGAGCGCGAGCCGCGCCAGTCCGCGGCCGCGCGCCCAGTCGAGCACGGCCCGCAGCAGCGCCTGCCCGATGCCGCGGCGGCGCCACGCGGGGACCACCCACATGCCGCCGACCCGGCCCGTCTCCGCGCGCTCGCGATCCAACAGCCCGTACGCCGTACCCACGATCTCGTCGCCCTCGCAGGCGAGGACCATGATCTGGCCGCCGGGCGCCGTCACGTGGCGTGTCATCTCCTCCCAGTACGACACCGGCTGCGACTCGGCGTGAGACAGGGTCTCGCCGAAGGAATCGGGCGCGTCGCGCAGGGCGCTGAGGCGGAGAGTGCGGTGGAGGGCGGCCTCGTGGGGAGCCAGGACACGGACCTGCATCGCTCGGCCCTGGCCGATCAAGCCCACACGGAGGGCGGATGACCCTGCGCCGTGGCCTCGAGGATCGGGCGCGTGTTCGCGTCGACCGCGCTCGGAGGCGCCTGCGCGAGAATCGCGCGCGTGAGCTCCGGCAACCCCATCAGCATGACGGAGAGACGCACGAGGGCGCCGTCCCGCGCCTCCAGGCGAAACCACTTCATCGCGGGCGCGTACCGATCAGCGTGCTGGGCGGGTGTACCAGCCGGCCGCTCATCGGGTTCGGCGCCCCGTCTCACGCGAAGCCGTGACGAGCCGCGCGGCCATGTCCGCCGCCGCGTCGAGCGCGCTCCCGCGCGGCGGGATGACGGCCAGCTGCAGCCCCGCCTCGTGCGCGGCGCGCCACACCCCCGCGCGGAAGGCGGTGTCGGCGAGGAGGCCGCCGGCCCAGCTCACCGCCACCGGTGGGCGCAAGCGGAGGCGCGCGGCGAGGTCGGCCACCAGCTCGGCCAGGGCGACCTGGGCGCCGGCCACGATGGCGGACGCGATGGGATGGCCGCGGCGCGCGGCCCGCAGCGCCGAGGGCGCCAGCGCGGCGACCCGCGCCACCGCGTCGGGCCGGAGGGCCAGGCGGCGCAGGGCGAGAACGCCGGCGTGGCGCCGGGCGACGGGTAGCCACGCGCGGCCGATCCAGAAGGCCGAGCCCTCGTCGCCGAGCAGCGGACCGAGCCCGCCGGCGCGCGACCATCGGCCGCGCGCGTCGCGGCCGAGGACGATCGATCCCGTTCCGGCGAGGACGAGGAGGCCCGGTTCGTCGCCGAGCGCGCCGAGCAGCGCGGCTTCGACGTCGGAGATCACCTCGACGTGTTGCGCGGCGCGTC
>DASTYT010000062.1 GCA_035764725.1 Candidatus Methylomirabilota bacterium
CTACATCGAGCAGCCGACCTCGCGCGACCTCGAGCGGCAGCCGGCCAACCCGATGCACGAGGCGGCGCGCCTCCGCCCCATCGTGGTCGACGAGGCCCTCACCGATCTCGCCACCCTGCTGCGGGCGCGCGAGCTCGGCTACACCGGCGTGGCGCTGAAGGCCTGCAAGGGGCAGAGCCACGCCATGTTGATGGCCGCCGCCGCCCAGAAGCACGGCATGTTCATCACCGTCCAGGACCTGACCTGCCCCGGCGCCTCGCTGATCCACTCCGCCGGCATCGCCGCCCGCGTCCCCGGCAACGCCGGCATCGAGGCCAACGCTCGCCAGTTCGTCCCCGCCGCCAACGCCGCCTGGGAAGCCCGCTTTCCCGGGCTCTTCACCATCCGCGACGGCGTGATGCACACCGCCCAGCTGACAGGGAAGGGTCTGGGCGCGGTGCCCTGAGGAAGAGCTGTCAGCTTTCAGCCGCGCCACCGGCCGGGCCCGGACCCTTTCAGGGGTGAAACTCTGCGCGGGCTGAGCGAAGAAGGATGAGACGAGGGCGCCGGCAGCTATGCCCCGTAGAGCATTGGAGCCTTGTGCCCCTCTTTCAGTCTGGGTCCGAGCCGGCCATCCTTCATTGGTGAGGCCCGCAGTTAGCCGCTACGGGCACTCCCCCAGGTCAGAGTCCCTCGAATAGCCATCTCGGGCCGGAGCCCTCGTCTCAACGGAGGTGGATACATGAGCGGACAGAAGGCGTCCAGGACGAAGAAGAGCCGGATGGTCGCGATGGCGTTGCAGACCATCCGACCCATGGTCGCAGGAATCGACGTGGGCAGCCGACAGCATTGGGTTTGTGGCCCGGCTCGTCAGGACGGGGAGCCGAACGTACGCGTGTTCGGCACCACGACGGGGCAGCTGGAGGAGCTTGTGAACTGGTTGGTCGAGCAACGCGTGGAGTCGGCGGCGATGGAGAGCACGTCCGTCTACTGGATCCCCCTTTACGAGCTGCTGGAGTCAAAGGGGATCGAGGCAGTGCTGGTCAACGCCCGGCAGCTGCACAACGTTCCTGGGCGCAAGACCGACTTCCGCGACTGCCAGTGGATCCAGCTGCTGCATAGCTGCGGTCTGTTGCGAGGGTCCTTCCGCCCCGGCGACGCGGTCGCCGCCATGCGAACCATCCAACGGCAACTGGCCAACCTCGTCGAGGAGCGGACCCGCTGCGTTCAGTGGATGCAAAAGGCGCTGGACCAGATGAACGTGCAGGTCCACCGGGCCGTCTCGGACATCACGGGGACAACGGGCATGGCTATGGTCCGCGCGATCGTGGCCGGAGAGAGGGATCCGATCCGCCTCGCTGCCCATCGCCACCCTGGTTGCCGGAAATCCGCTGCGGAGATCGCGCACCACCTCAGGGGAACCTGGCGAGAAGAGCATCTGTTCAATCTCACGTCGGCGCTGGAGCTCTACGATGCCATCGAGAAGTTGGTGGCGTCGTACGAAGCACGTCTGCTCGAGGCCCTGGAGGCCTTGAAGCTTCAGGACCTCGAGGACGCGCAGCTACCCCCGCATCCCAATCCCACCAAGGAAAGGAACATCAAGAGCCGTGGCGACGCGCGAGCGCGGACCTTGCTCTGGCGCTTCGCTGGCGTCGACCTCACTCGCATCGACGGCATCAGCGTTGGCGCCGCCAAGGTTATCTTGACCGAGGTCGGCCCGAATCTCTCGGCGTTTCCGTCGGAGCACGACTTCGTCTCCTGGCTGCGGCTGTGTCCCCGCATTCCGGTATCGGGCGGCAAGCCCATCAAGAAGCGACGCCACAGCCTGGGCGCCAACCGAGTCGCGGGTGCGCTGCGCATGGCTGCCAGCACCCTGCAACGCAGCAAGAGCGCCCTCGGAGCCGCCTTCCGTCGCAAGGCCCGGCACAAGGACGCTGGCGTCGCTGTCTTCGCCACCGCCCGCAAGCTCGCCCTCCTTGTCTACCGAATGCTGCGCTACGGGCAGGACTACGTCGACGTCGGTGAAACTGCCTACGAGGCCCAGTTCCAAAAGCGCCGCATCGCCTCCCTCACCGAAGCAGCCAGGTCTCTCGGCTACACACTGGCGAAGGTGCCCGCTGCCGAGGCGCTCCCCACAGCCTGAGTTTCAGGTCAGCTCAAGTGTTCCGGATCGTCCCCGCGATGCGGCCGAACGACGCGCACGCGCTCGATGGCGGCCTTCAACTGAATCAAGAGCACTTCCGCTGACGGCTGACGGCTGACGGCTGACAGCTTTCCCAGGTCAGCACCGAGCCGCAGCGCCGCCTGCTGCGCGCGGTCGGCCGCCCGTCACCGACCCTTTTTGGACGGGCTCTTGTCGGCGGCCTTCTTGCGGGCGGCGGCGGTGCGCTTCTTGGCGGTCTCGCGGGCGGGGGCGTCCTCGCGCTTGACCACGGCCGTGTGCTCGCGCGGAGGGGCGGCCGCAGCGGGCGCGGCCGCGGCCTTCGCGGCGGCAGCGGCGGCGGCCGCGCTGGCCGGCGGGGTCGCTGCCGGCGGCGGCGCCGGTTTCGCCTGCTGGGCGGCGGCCGTGGCCGGGGCTGAAGGCGCAGCCGCCTCGGTGCGGCGCTCCTTCTTGCTGCCGAGCATCGCCACCAGGACCGCGATCAGCGCCACCGCCACCACCGCCGAGACCACCAGGATCTTGGTGCGGCGCGAGCCAGCGATCTCGTCGATGACCTCGTGCTCGCTCATCTTCTCGCCCGGCAGGCTCGACCCGACCGCGGGCAGCGAGACAGCGGTGCCGCCGGTGCGCAGCGAGAACTTCTTGCGGTCCTCGGTGGTCACCGTGCCGTCGTCGACGTAGCGGTCCTCGATGGGCCGGACGTCTTCGGGGAGCGCCTCGGAGCCCTCGCCCGGGGTCATCTTGCCGGCCGCCATCTTGGCCTTGGCCTCGGCGACCATCTGGTCGACGTCCCCCTTCTTGAACCACAGGGTCTCGCGGAAGGCGCCCTGTTTCCCGCTCCCCTCGG
>DASTYT010000063.1 GCA_035764725.1 Candidatus Methylomirabilota bacterium
ACCATTCGGAGATCGGGCTCTTCCCGGGCACCGAACTGGAGAACGCCTACTCCGGAAACGTCATCGACATCTGCCCGGTGGGGGCGCTCACCGATCGCGACTTCCGCTTCCAGGTCCGCGTCTGGTACCTCCAGACCACCAAGAGCCTCTGCAACGGCTGCGCGCGCGGCTGCAATGTCGAGATCCACACCAACCGGGAGCGCACCCATCACAACCAGGGCAAGCGGGTGGCCCGGCTCAAGCCGCGCTACAACGCCGAGGTCAACCAGTGGTGGATCTGTGACGCGGGCCGCTACGGCTTCCGGTGGATCGACGACGACGGCCGGCTCACCTCGCCGAGCGTGAAGGCCGATGGCCGGTTGGTGGAGACCACCTGGGAGGACGCGCTCGGCGTGCTCGCGGAGGCCCTCGACCGGTATCGTCCGGAGGAGATCGGCGTGCTCGCCTCGCCTCAGATGTCCAACGAGGACCTCTGGGCGCTCCGGCGACTGCTCGACAGCCTCGGCGTGGCCAACCGCGACTTCGCGGTGCCGCCCCGCGAGCCCGGCGAGGACGACAAGCTGCTGATCCGCGCCGACAAGAACCCCAACACTCGCGGCGCCGCGCTCCTGGGGCTCGGCCCTAGCGTGGGCGGACTCGATGCCGGCGGCATTCTGGACGCGGCTGCCCAGAAGAAGGTGAAGCTCCTCTGGGTGCTCCACCACGACCTCGTCGGCTCGGGCTTCGCCGCCTCGCGGGTGACCGCGGCCCTCGGGGGCGCCGAGCTGCTCGTGTTCCAGGGCACCAACGCCAGCCTCACCTCCGCGCGCGCGGGTCTGGTCCTCCCGTCCGCCGCCTACGCCGAGTACGACGGCACGTTCACGAACTTCCAGGGCCGCGTGCAGCGGTTCCGGACCGCGATAGCGCCGCTGGGCGAAGCGCTGCCCGACTGGCAGATCCTCGCGCGGCTGCGCGCGCGGGTGCCGCGTGTGGCGTCCGTCGGCGATCCCGCGCTGGTCGCCGAGCGCCCCGAGCAGGTCTTCACCGCGCTCGCCGCCGCCGTCCCCGCCTTCGCGGGCATGAGCTATCGCGGCCTCGGGGACACCGGCGAGCTGGTGAAGGCGTGAACCCGGCCGACCTCATGCAGGGGCTACCCGGCGACCTCATCGCCGCGGCGATTCCCGTCGCGTTCATCATGTTCGTGGTGTTGAACTTCGGCGGGTTGCTGACCTGGGTGGAGCGCAAGCAGTCGGCGATCATGCAGGACCGCATCGGCGCCAACCGCGCCTCCATCTTCGGCTTCCGCATCCTGGGGCTCCTCCACCCGCTCGCCGACGCCGTCAAGATGCTCACCAAGGAAGATTTCATGCCGGCGCGGGCGGACCGGCTGCTGTTCAAGCTCGCGCCGTTCGTGTCCGTGTTCTTCGCGCTGGCCGCCTTCGCCTCGATCCCCTTCGGCGACACCCTGCATCTCTTCGAGCGCGACATTCCGCTCCAGGCGGTGACGCTCAACGTCGGCATCCTCTACGTGCTCGCCATGCTGTCGCTGGGCATCTACGGCCTGATGATGGCGGGCTGGGCCTCCGCCAGCAACTACGCCCTCCTCGGCGGGCAGCGCGCCGCCGCCCTCATGATCTCGGCGGAGATCGCCATCGGCGCGTCGATCATGGGCGTGGTGATGGTGTACGGCTCGCTCGATCTCCAGGACATCGCCCGCGGCCAGGGCGAGCCGCTCCTGCCGCGCTTCTTCGGGGGCTGGATCCCCGCGTGGGGTATCCTCACCCAGCCCCTCGCCTTCATCCTGTTCATCACCGCGGGCATCGCCGCCACCAAGCGCATCCCCTTCGACACGCCGGAGGGTGAGTCCGAGATCATCGGCTACTTCGTGGAGTACAGCGGGATGAAGTTCGGCATGTTCGCGATGGCCGACTTCCTCGAGACGGTGGTGATCGCCGGGATGACCACCGCGCTGTTCCTCGGGGGCTGGCAGGTGCCGTATCTCCAGGCCAGCGGCTTCGTGTTTCCCTGGGGCGCGTCGGTGGCCCTGCCGCACCTCGCGGTGGTGGGCCTCCAGGTCGGCGCGTTCCTCTTCAAGGTGGTGGTGCTGATCTGGTTCCTCATGCTGATCCGCTGGACGCTGCCGCGGTTCCGCTACGACCAGGCGATGCGGCTGGGCTGGCTCGGCCTCTTCCCGCTCTCCATTCTCAACATCGTCCTGACCGCCATCGTGCTGCTCGCGCTGGGGAGATAGAGGGATGCCCACGCACTATCAGACGGGCGGCGCCGAGATGGATCCGCGCCACTCGAACAAGCTGTCGCTCCGTCAGCGCTTCTATGTGGTCGAGGTGCTGGTAGGACTGCGGCTCACCGGCGTGCGCTTCTTCTCGAACATGTGGCAGCACACTCTGCGCATGTTCGGGGTGAAGGGCGCGCGGGGCGCGGTCACCATCCAGTACCCAGACGAGCGCCGGCCGTACGCCGCGCGCCTACGCAGCCTGCACCGGCTCGTCCGGCGCGAGGACGGCTCCCCGCGCTGCGTCGCGTGCATGATGTGCGAGACGGTGTGCCCCGCCCACTGCATCTACATCGTGGCGAGCGAGCACCCCAACCCCGACATCGAGAAGGTGCCGCAGCGCTTCGACATCGACCTCGGCAAGTGTGTGTTCTGCGGCTTCTGCGTGGAGGCCTGCCCGGAGGACGCCATTCGCATGGACACTGGCATCCTCGAGTTCTCGTCGTTCAGCCGCGGCGGCATGATCTACGACAAGGAGACGCTGCTCGCCCTCGAGCCCGCGCATCCGGACGGGACGCCGACCTCTCCGGTGCCCATCCCGGCGGACCGGAGCATTTGATGCACTACGCCGGTTTCCTCCTCCTTGCCGTCATGGTCGGGGGCTCTGCCTTCGGCGTGATCCTCATGCGGAATCCCATCCACGCGGCTCTGCTCCTCACCGTGAACCTCGCCGGGGTGGCCGCGCTCTACCTCATGCTGCAGGCGCAGTTCCTCGCCCTGGTTCAGGTGATCGTGTACGCGGGCGCCATCGCGGTGCTCTTCGTCTTCGCGATCATGGTGCTGGTCCCGGGCAAGGAAGAGACCGGCCCCGATCCCCTGAGCGGGCAGCGCTGGCTCGCCGTGCCCCTCGCCGGTCTGCTCCTGCTGGAAACGCTGCTCGTTCTCCGGTCCACCGCGCTCCAGTCGCCGTCTCCCGCGGCCGCGCCCATGCCCAGCGGGGAGCCGCTCTACCACCTGCTCCTCACCGACTTCCTCTTTCCCTTCGAGGTCACCTCGCTGCTCCTGCTCACCGCGCTGGTGGGGGTCATCGCGATGACCAAGCGTAAGGTATCCTGATTCCATGGTCCCCGAGTCCTACTACGTGGCCCTGTCCGCCGGCCTGTTCGTGATCGGCGTGCTCGGCGTGCTGATCCGGCGCGACCCGCTCGTGATCTTCATGTCGATCGAGCTCATGCTCAACGCCGCGAACCTGGCGCTGGTGGCCTTCGGGCACCGTCACGGAACGGTGGACGGGCAGGTCCTCGCGCTGTTCGTGATGGCGGTGGCGGCGGCGGAAGTCGCGGTCGGCCTCGCGATCATCGTGGCGATCTTCCACCTCCGTCGCCGGCTCTCGGTGGACGAGCTCTCGGTGATGCGAGGCTAGGCAGCACGACGCGGGCCGGACAGTAAGGCCCGACGGGATTGTCCAGGAGGACGTGACTCATGGCCCAGGCGAAAACCATAGTGCTGGCGCCGCGGCTCGATGCCGAGCTCGCCCGGCGCCTCCTCTCGCAGATGGCGCTGATCCGGCGCTTCGAGGAGAAGGCCGCCGAGATGTACGCGCTGGGAAAGATCGGCGGGTTCCTCCACCTCTACATCGGCCAGGAGGCGGTGGCGGTGGGGGCGACCTCGACCATCCGGCCGGACGACTACGCGGTCTCGTCCTATCGTGAGCACGGGCATTGTCTGGCCAAGGGCTCGGACCCGCGGAAGGTGATGGCGGAGCTCTTCGGGCGCTCCGGCGGGCTGTCCAAGGGCAAGGGCGGCTCCATGCACCTCTTCGATAAGAGCGTGAACTTCCTGGGCGGCCACGGGATCGTGGGCGCGCACTTGCCCCTCGCCGCCGGCGCGGGCTTCGCCATCAAGTACCAGGGCGGGGACCAGGTCGTGCTGTGCTACTTCGGCGACGGCGCGGTCCCGGAGGGCGAGTTCCACGAGTCGATGAACCTCGCCGCACTGTGGAAGCTGCCCGTCGTTTTCCTCTGCGAGAACAACCGCTACGCGATGGGCACCGCCATCCACCGGGCGCTCGCCCAGACCGAGGTGTGGCGCTTCGCCGAGACCTACGGCATGCACGGCGAGGCGGTGGACGGCATGGACGTGCTCGCGGTGCGGGACTGCGTGGGCCGGGCGGTGGAGCGCGCGCGCAAGGACAAGGTCCCGGCGCTCATCGAGGCGCGCACCTACCGGTTCCGCGGCCACTCCATGCGCGATCCGGCCGGTGCGGTGTACCGGACCAAGGAAGAGGTGGAGCGCGAGAAGCAGCGCGACCCCATCACGGTCTTCACCGAGCGTTGCGTCAAGGACGGCGTCCTCGCGGATGCCGACGTAAAGGCGGTCGAGAAGGACGTGAACGATCTCGTGGACGAGGCGGTGGCGTTCGCCGAGGCGTCCCCCGAGCCGGGCCCGGAGGAGCTCTTCCGGGACGTCTACAAGGATTGACGCGATGGCGATCATGACGTACCGGGAGGCGCTGAACCAGGCCCTGCGCGAGGAGATGGACCGCGATCCCCGCGTGTTCGTGATGGGCGAGGAGGTGGGCCTCTACGACGGCGCCTACAAGGTGACCCAGGGGCTCCTCAAGGCCTACGGGGACAAGCGCATCATCGACACGCCGATCTGCGAGTCCGGCTTCACGGGGGTCGGCGTGGGCGCCGCGATGCTGGGCCTGCGTCCGGTGATCGAGATGATGACGTTCAACTTCTCCATCCTCGCCCTCGACCAGATCGTCAACTCGGCGGCGAAGATGTGCTACATGTCCGGCGGCCAGTACCCGATCCCGCTGGTGGTGCGGGGGCCCGGCGGCCCCGCCGCCCAGCTCGCGGCTCAGCACTCGCAGAGCATGGAGACGTACTTCTACCACGTGCCTGGGCTCAAGGTGGTCCGGCCCACGACGCCCGCCGACGCCAAGGGCCTGCTCAAGTCGGCCATCCGCGACGACAACCCGGTGATCTTCATCGAGGCGGAGACGCTCTACGCGGTGAAGGGTGAGGTGCCGGACGATCCCGACTTCACCATCCCCCTCGGCAAGGCCATCATCCGGCGCGAGGGCACCGACGTTACCGTGATCGCCTACATGGGCATGATGTATCGCGCCATGGAAGTCGCGGAAGAGCTCGCCAAGGAGGGCATCTCCTGCGAGCTGGTGGATCCGCGCACGCTCCGCCCGATGGACACCGACACCATCGTCTCGTCGGTCCGGAAGACGCATCGTGCCGTCGTGCTGGAGGCGGGCGCGGGCTTCGCCGGCATGGGCTCGGAGATCGCCTCCGAGATCACCGAGGAAGCCTTCGACGATCTCGACGCGCCGGTGGAGCGGGTGACCGGCGAGAACGCCCCGATGCCGTACGCGAAGAACCTAGAGCGCTTGAAGACTCCCTCCAAGGAGAAGATCGCCGACGCCATCCGGAAGGTCTGCTATCGATGATCACCAAGGTGGTGATGCCCAAGCTGTCCGACGCCATGGAGACCGGCAAGGTCATCAAGTGGCTCAAGCGCGAGGGCGACAACATCAAGGGCGGCGACATCATCGCGGAGATCGAGACCGACAAGGCCAACGTCGAGATCGAGGCCTTCGGCGCGGGCGTGCTGAGGAAGGTCATTGTGGACGAGGGCGGCCAGGTGCCGGTGGGCGACCTGATCGCGGTCATCGCCGACCCCGCCGAGAACATCGATTCGGTGCTCGCCGCCGCGCCGAAGGCCCCTGCCGCGCCCGCGGTGACCGGGGCGCCGCCCGATGTGGCCAAGCCCGCGGCCGCACCCACGCAGGGCGCGCCGGGGCCGGTGCCGGCCACCGAGACCTACAAGTCGGCGCCTGAAACCGGCAAGGTGGTGCCGATGACGCCCGAGTCCGGGCGCCCGCAGCCGGCGGCGCCGGCCGCCGCGGCGGCCGCGCCGACGGGCCCGCGCCTGGTGGCGTCCGTCCCCGCGCCGGGCGGACGGGTGAAGGCCTCGCCGCTCGCGAAAAAGATCGCCGCGCAGAGCGGCGTGGATCTTGCCGGGTTGCACGGCAGCGGGCCGGGCGGCCGCATCGTGCGCCGCGACGTCGAGGAGGCCCTCGCCGCGGGGCCGGCGCCGGCGGCCGCGCCCGCCGCCCGGGCCGCCGCGCCCGCGCGCGCCCCGTTCGTCGTCCCCGCGCGCAGCGACGCGGAGTACGAGGACGTGCCGCTCACGCCCATGCGCGCCACCATCGCCAAGCGCATGCCGCTGTCGAAGGGACCGGTGCCGCACTTCTACGTCACCTCCGAGGTGGCGATGGACCGGGCCGCCGAGCTGCGCACCGAGCTGAACGCCCTGGAGGGGAGCCCCAAGGTCTCGGTGAACGACCTCGTGATCCGAGCCTGCGCCCTCGCCCTCATGCGTCATCCCGGCGTCAATGCCACGCTGCAGGGCCAGGCCGTGCGCATGTACCATCGCGCCCACATCGGCCTCGCGGTGGCGCTGGAGGCGGGCCTCATCACCCCGGTACTGCGCGACTGCGACGTGAAGCCGCTGGTCCAGATCGCGGCGGAAGCGCGTGACCTCGCCGAGCGCGCGCGGGCGGGCAAGCTGCGGGCCTCGGAGCTGTCGGGGGCCACCTTCTCGATCTCGAACCTCGGCATGTTCGACGTGGAGGAGTTCTCCGCCATCATCAATCCGCCGGAGGGCGCGATTCTCGCGGTGGGCTCCATGCTCGAGAAGCCGGTGGTGGTGGACGGGGCCCTCGCGGTCGGCCGGCGCATGAAGATGACGATCTCCTGCGATCACCGGGTGATGGACGGCGCCATGGGCGCCCGCTTCCTCCAGGACGTCAAGCGCCTGCTCGAAGAGCCGCTCCGGCTGCTGGTGTAGTCCCATGGCCTCAACTCAGAAGTTCGACGTCGTCGTCGTCGGCACCGGCCCCGGCGGCTACGTCGCGGCGATCCGCGCCGCCCAGCTCGGCCTGAGCGTCGCCACCGTCGAGGACGACCGGCCCGGCGGTGTCTGCCTCAACTGGGGCTGCATCCCCACCAAGGCGCTGCTCCGCAACGCGGAAGTGGTCGGCCTCGTGTCCCGCGCCGAGGAGTACGGGATCACGGTGAAAGAGTGGAAGGCCGACTACGCCCAGGCCGTGCAGCGCTCGCGCAAAGTCGCCGACCGGATGGCGAAGGGCGTCGAGTTCCTCTTCCGCAAGAACAAGATCACGCTCTTCCCCGGCCGCGGCGTCCTCAAGGCCAAGAACGTCGTGGAGGTCACGGGCAAGGATGGCGCCCAGACCCTCGAGGCCGCTCGCGCGGTGATCCTCGCCACCGGCTCGGAGCCGAAGTCGCTACCCGGCGTCGCCATCGACGAGAAGACCGTGATCTCGTCCAACGGGGCGGTGCGGAACGAGAGCCGCCCCGCGACTCTGATCGTGATCGGGGCGGGGGCGGTGGGCATGGAGTTCGCCGACGTCTACGCGACCTACGGCACCCAAGTCACGGTGCTGGAGGCGCTGCCGCGCGTGCTGCCCGTCGAGGACGAGGAGTCGTCCGCTCAGATCGCGCGCCTCTTCGGCCGCCGCAGCATCACCATCCGCACCGCCGTGCGGGTGAAGTCGGTGACGCCGGGGGCGGGCGCGGTGACGCTGGACGTGGAAGCCGAGGGCAAGACGGAGACGCTGCGAGCCGAGCAGGTGCTGATGGCCGTCGGCCGCGCCGCGCGCATCAAAGACGTGGGGCTCGAGGCCCTGGGCGTCGCGATGGAGCGCGGCTTCGTCACCGTCGGGCCCACCTGCGAGACCTCGGTGAAGGGAGTCTACGCCATCGGCGACATGGCGGGCCGTCAGCTCCTCGCCCACAAAGCGATGGCCGAGGGTGTGGTGGCGGCGGAGGCCATCGCCGGGCGCACCCCGCGCCCGGTGGACTACGGCAACGTGCCGTCCTGCACGTACTGCCGGCCGCAGGTTGCCTCGATCGGCCTCTCGGAGTCGGCGGCGAAGGGGAACGGCCGTGAGGTCAGCGTCGGGAAGTTCCCGTTCACCGCGAACGGCAAGGCGGTCGCCCTCGGCGAGACGGACGGCTTCCTCAAGGTGGTGGCGGACAAGCGCACCGGCGAGATCCTGGGCGTGCACATCGTGGGTCCGGAGGCGACCGAGCTCATCCACGAGTTCGCGGTGGGCCGGACGCTCGAGGCCACGCTGGAGGAGCTGATCCACACCATCCACGCGCATCCCACCCTGTCCGAGGCCGCGCTGGAAGCGACGCTCGCCGCGCTGGGCCAGGCCATCCACATCTGATGGCCGTCGGGGTTTGATGGACTTCGAGCTGACGCCGGCGCAGCAGGGCCTGCGAGCGCGGGCGCGAGAGCTCGCCGATGGCGCGTTCCGGGAGCGCGCGGCGCGCTGGGACGCCGAGGAGTCCTATCCCTGGGACAACGTGAAGGACCTCGTGCGCGCGGGCTTCATGGGGATCACGATCCCCCGGGCCTACGGAGGCCCCGGGGGCTCCGTGCTCGACGTCCTGCTCGTCGTCGAGCAGGTGGCGCGCGTGTGCGGCGTCACCGCGAGAATCGTCGTGGAAGGCAGCCTCGGGGTGGTCGGCGCCCTCGCCGCCTACGGGACCGAGGCGCAGAAGCGCCGCTACTTCCCCTGGGTGCTGGAGGACGGCGAGAAGCCGGCCATCGCGATCACCGAGCCCGAGGCTGGGTCCGCCGCTACCGATCTCACCACACGGGCCGACGAGGCGCCGGAAGGCTGGACGCTGGGGGGCGAGAAGCGCTGGATCACGGGCGCCGGCACCTCGCGCCTCTACCTCGTGTACTGCCGGATGAGCGCCCGCGCGGGCGCGGAAGGCATCGGCGGGCTCCTCGTCGAGCGCGACACGGCCGGCTTCACCATCGGCGAGCGCGACCGCACGATGGGTCTGCGGGGGATCCCCGAGGGACGGCTTCACTTCGAGCGCTGTCGCGTGGGGCGCGAGCAGCTGCTCGTGGGGCCACCGGACGGTTTCAAGAAGCTCATGCGGGCCTACAACAGCCAGCGCCTGGGCGCAGCCACGGTGGCCCTGGGCCTGGCCCAGGGCGCCTACGAGCAGGCCCTCGCCTACGCGCAGGCGCGGCGCCAGTTCGGACGCCCCATCGCCGACTTCCAGGGCATCCGGTGGAAGCTCGCGGACATGGCGGTGGCGCTGGACGCCGCGCGCCTGCTCATCCACCGCGCCGCGTGCACCGAGGTGGATGGATTCCCCGACCCACTGGAGTCGGCGAAGGCCAAGACGTTCGCGGCCGAGATGGCCCAGACCGTCACCAATCAAGCGCTGCAGATCCACGGCGCCGCGGGCTACGGCCGCACGCTGCCGCTCGAGCGCATGGTCAGGGACGCGCGCATGTTCGCGATCGGCGGAGGCACCGTGGAGATGATGCGCAACCTGATCGCCGACCGGATCCTGCCCGGCAAGGCGGACTTCCGCCGCTAGCCGCGCGAGGGGGCGACTCATGGCCGAATTCCAGATCGAGGGCCGGGCGCGCACCAAGGGGCGCGTGCGGCCGGGTGGCAACAAGAACGCGGCGTTTCCGCTCCTGGCCGCCGCGCTGCTCACCGCTGCGCCGGTGACCTTGCGCAATCTCCCGGACATCGACGATGTGCGGACCATGCTTCGGATGATGGAGGGCATGGGCATCACTGTGAACCGCGCCGACCGGCACACCGTCACCGTGCGCGCGGGCAGCCTCCAGAGCACGCGGCCGGATCCCGAGCTGCTCAAGAAGATTCGGGGCGCGCTGGTCCTCATGGGGGCTCTCCTCGCGCGCGAGGGCCATGCCGAGCTCGGCCATTCCGGCGGTGACCAGATCGGCCGCCGGCGCGTGGACACGCACGTGCTGGGGCTGAGCGCTCTCGGCGCGGAGGTGCGGAGCGAGGCCGGCGTCCTGCACCTCGTCGCGCGCCGCCTCCGCGGCGCCGACATCCTGCTCGACGAGGCCAGCGTCACCGGCACCGAGAACGTGATCCTCGCCGCGGTACGGGCGGAGGGCGCTACCGTGCTGCGCAACGCGGCCTCCGAGCCCCATGTCCAGGACCTCTGCCACCTGCTCGTGGCGATGGGGGCGCGCATCGAGGGCATCGGCTCCAACGTGCTGACCATTCACGGCGGCGCGGCGCTCCACGGCGCCGACTTCACGCTCGGGCCGGACTTCATGGAGGTGGGGAGCTTCATCGTGCTCGCGGCGGTGACCGATGGCGAGGTCCTCATCGAGGGCGTGCGCCGTGAGGACCTCCGTATGGCGCTGAACGTGTTCGGGCGCCTCGGCATCGCCACCGAGTATCGCGGGGACGATCTCTTCGTGTCGGGCGCGCGCCCGCTGGTGATACAGACCGACCTGGGGGAGGCCATCCCTAAGGTCGACGACGGGCCCTGGCCCGCGTTTCCCGCCGACCTCATGAGCGTCGCCCTGGTCGCCGCCACCCAGGCGGAAGGCGCCGTGCTCTTCCACGAGAAGATGTACGAGAGCCGGCTCTTCTTCGTGGACCGGCTGATCGGCATGGGCGCGCGCATCGTGCTCTGCGACCCGCACCGCGCGCTCATCCACGGGCCGGCCCGGCTGCGGGGGGAGCCCGGCGGCATTCCGAGTCCCGACATCCGCGCCGGTATCGCGCTCCTCATCGCCGCCCTCTGCGCCGACGGCCCCACCATCATCCGCAGCATCGAGCAGATCGACCGCGGTTACGAGGACATCGAGACCAAGCTCCAGGCCCTCGGGGCTCGGATCACCCGCCGCGGGTGATCCGGACCGAATAGCCTCACCAGTCGAAATCGACCGCCCACCGGCGTCGTAGAGGGTGAGGCGGCGGGAGCACCCGCCCCCAGGAAAGGGGAATCCATGAAGTACATCCTTCTCATCCACGGCAACGAGCAGGCCCTGGCCCGCCGCAGCGAGGCCGAGATCAAGCAGGTGGTCGGCCAGCACATGAAGGTGGCACAGGATCTCCGCGCGGCCGGCAAGATGGTGGCCAGCGAGCGGCTGCGCCCGCAGGCCGAGGCGACCAGGATCCGCGTGAAGGCGGGCCAACCCCAGCTCACCGACGGGCCCTTCGCCGAGACCAAGGAAGTGATCGGGGGCTTCTACCTGATCGATTGCCCCTCGAAGGAGGAGGCGATTCAGTGGGCGTCGAAGCTTCCCATCGTGGAGGAGGGCTTCATCGAAGTCCGTCCCGTCTGGGAGATGTAGCGACGGCCCTCGGCGGCGCCGGGTACCTCGTCGAGCACGTCTTCCGGGGCGAGTATGGCCGGCTCGTCGCCTCGGTCGCGCGCATGCTCGGCGACCTCGACGCCGCCGAGGAGACGGTGCAGGAGGCCCTGGCGGCGGCCCTCGTGCGCTGGCCCGCCGACGGCCTGCCCGACAATCCCGGCGCCTGGCTCATGACGGTGGCGCGCAACCGCGCGCGGGACCAGCTTCGTCGGCGCCGCCGGGACGCGAGGAAGGTCGAGGCCCTCGCGCACGAGCCGGAGCTCGCGACGGACGAGCCGGACGAGGCGGACGAGCCCGCGGCCATCGCCGACGACCGGCTGCGTCTCATCTTCACGTGCTGTCATCCCGCCCTGGCGCCGGAGAGCCAGGTCGCGCTCACCCTGCGCCTCGTCGGCGGGCTCTCGACCGGTGAGATCGCACGCGCCTTCCTTCTGTCCGAGCCGACCATCGCCCAGCGGATCGTGCGGGCCAAGCGGCTGATCCGGGACCGGGCCCTGCCCTACGCGGTGCCCGAGCCGGCCGAGCTGCCCGCCCGCCTCGCCTCCGTGCTCGCGGTGATCTATCTCGTCTTCAACGAGGGCCACACCGCGCGCGAGGGGGACCGGCTGTTGCGCGAGGAGGTGTGCGACGAGGCCCTGCGCCTCGGCGCCATGCTCCTCGAGCTGATGCCCGGCGATCCCGAGGTGCTCGGGCTCCTCGCCCTCATGGAGTTGACGGCGGCGCGCGCCCCCGCGCGCACGGACGTACGCGGCGACGTGGTGCTCCTCGCCGATCAGGACCGCGCGCGGTGGGACACATCGCGCGTCGCGCGCGGGTTGGCTCTGCTCGAGCGCGCGGGCCCGCTCGAGGAGGCCGGGCCGTATCGCCTGCAGGCCGCCATCGCCGCGTGCCACGGGCGCGCGCCGAGCTGGACGGCCACGGACTGGCCCGCGATCGCCCGGCTGTACGCTCGGCTCGAGGCGCTCACGCCGTCGCCGGTGATCGCGCTGAACCGCGCCATCGCGGTGAGCATGGCCGAGGGGCCCGCGGCGGCCCTCGCACTGCTCGACGCCCTCGATGGCCCGGTCCTCGCGGGCTATCAGCATCTGCCCGCGGCCCGCGGCGACTGCCTGCGCCGGCTCGGGCGCTGGGCCGAGGCGGCCGCGGCCTACCGCCGCGCGCGGGAGCTCACGCGCAACCGGCGCGAGCAGGCCTTCTTCGACGCGCGGGTCGCCGAGTGTGACGCCGCGGGCGCCCCCCGCCGGTCACGTCAGTGAGGGTCGTGCAGCCAGGGCAGGTGGAAGAGGAGGGTGTAGCCGTTGATGGTGAGGGTGGTGCCGATGAGGGCGAGGACGAGGCTGAAGTAGAACACCGGACGTGACTTGGAGAGGATCGACACCGAAGACATCACGATGGCGATCTGCAGGAACACGTCGGCGAGGTCGAAGTAGGGGTCGCGGGTGGCGTTCTTGTCCCGGACGCCCTCCAGCCTCTTGGCGTCCTGCTCGATGTCCTTCTTCTCGGCCGCGTAGCGCTTCTCTTCCTCGTCGAATCTCTTGCCGAGGGCCTCGAGCTTCTCCCGGGCGTCCGGCCGCAGCGCCCCGCCCTTCTCGAGGAGGTCTGCCTCCAGCCGGAGCCTCTGCGCGCGGTAGAGATGCTCGCGCAGCACCTTGGCCTGGTAGAACGCCCACTGGTCGGAGGACTTTTGCTGGGCGAGGAGCATCTCCTTGGTGGCGTTGTTACCGCCCATCGAGGAGATGGAGAGGATGACGGCGAAGACGGCGGTCACGAGCGCGACGCGCCGGCCGAACCGGTCTTCGCCGCGCTCGTGGAGCTCTTCGGGGTTCGGAACCTCGACCTCCGCCATCCGCGGCTAGAGGCCGGGCCGCCCCTGCGATATCTCGTCGCGCATCGCCGCGCGCCCGGCCTCGAAGGCGGAGATGAGGCGGTTGGACTGCTCCTCGAGATACTCGCGGCCCCGCTCGAAGAGGTCGCCGGCCTTCTCGCGCGCGTCGCCCGCGTGCGCCTTCGCGCGATTCAAGATCTGGCCGCTGTGCTCGGCGAGCAGCTCGCGCGTCTCCGCTCCCGTCTTCGGAGCGAGGAGCAGAGCCGCGGCCGCGCCCGCCACCGCGCCGAGGAAGAACCAGCCGAGGTAGCCCGCCGCGTCCATCCCGTTCCGCTCATTTGCCATGTTCGTGCCCTCCCTTCGAGCCGCGTCAGCCTTCGCGGCTCTTGAGCCGTGAGACGAATACGCCCAGTCCGCGTCGTAGCCCGCCCGCGAGGCCCACGACCTGGCCCACCCGCGAGATGCCCGACACCACGGCGACCAGCCGTGCGACACCGGTGGTGATGTCATCGAGGCGTCGGATCACCACGCCGAGGCGGTCCAGCTCGACCGTCACCTGATGCGACAGGACCCTGAACTCCTCGGTCAGGGCGCCGAGCTGGGCGGCCATGGGACGGATCTCGCGCTCCACCAGATGTAGCACGCCTTCGACCCGCATGAGCACGCGGCGGAGCGACACGAGCGTCATGACCAACGCCACCGTGACCGCCACCGCGCACAGGACCAGGACGGCCACCGCCAGCGGGCCCATAGGCCGGTGAGTATGGCAAGCAGGGGTAGGGAAGTCAACCGCCTCGCCCGTGAAGGCCTCGTGTTCATTGACTTTCCCGCCGGTGCCTTTCTATACTGCAGGAGCCGCGACACGGCACATCGTCTGAGCTGGAGGTGCCCACGCCCTTGCCACTCGAAGACCGCTTCGCGGAGCTCCGCCGCCGCAATCAAGCTGCCGATCTGGGCGGGGGCGCCGACCGCATCGAGCGGCAGCATCGCGCCGGGAAGAAGACCGCGCGCGAGCGGCTGGAGCTCCTCCTCGACAAGGGCAGCTTCGCCGAGATGGACAAGCTGGTCGTCCACCAGAGCTACGACTTCGGCATGGACGCCCAGCGAATCCCCGGCGACGGCGTGGTGGTGGGCTCGGGGCGCATGCACGGCCGGCCCGTCTTCGTGTTCGCCCAGGACTTCACCGTGTTCGGCGGCTCGCTCTCCGAGGCGTACGCGCGGAAGATCTGCAAGATCATGGATCTCGCGCTGAAGACCGGCGTGCCCATCATCGGCCTCAACGACTCGGGGGGCGCGCGCATCCAGGAGGGCGTGGTGTCGCTGGCGGGCTACGCGGACATCTTCCTGCGCAACACGTTGGCCTCCGGCGTGGTGCCGCAGATCTCGGCCATCCTGGGGCCGTGCGCGGGCGGCGCGGTGTACTCGCCCGCCATCACCGACTTCGTCTTCATGGTGAAGGAATCCTCGTACATGTTCGTGACCGGTCCCGATGTGATCAAGGCGGTCACCCACGAGGAGGTGTCCTTCGAGCAGCTCGGCGGCGCCAGCACCCACGGCGCGACGTCCGGCGTGGCCCACTTCGCCGCCGAGAGCGAGGACGAGTGCCTGGCCCTGATCCGCGAGCTGATGACGTTCCTCCCCCAGAACAATCTCGAGGATCCGCCCGTCCGCATGACGCTCGATCTCGCCGACCGGGTAGACGAGGAGCTGCAGACGGCGGTGCCCGATCAGCCGAACAAGCCCTACGACATCAAGGCGATCATCGGCACCGTGCTCGATGACCGGTACTTCTTCGAGGTGCAGGCGGACTACGCGCCGAACCTCGTGATCGGCTTCGGCCGTCTCAACGGCCGGCCCGTCGGCATCGTGGCCAATCAGCCCGCGCACCTCGCCGGCTGCCTCGACATCAGCGCGTCGCTCAAGGGCGCACGCTTCGTCCGCTTCTGCGACTGCTTCAACATCCCTCTCATCACCTTCGAGGATGTTCCCGGCTTCCTGCCCGGCACCGCCCAGGAGTACGGCGGCATCATCAAGCACGGGGCCAAGCTCTTGTTCGCCTACTGCGAGGCGACGGTACCCAAGCTCACGGTGATCACGCGCAAGGCGTACGGCGGAGCGTACTGCGTCATGTCCTCCAAGCACATCCGCGGCGACGCGAACTTTGCCTATCCCACCGCGGAGATCGCGGTGATGGGCCCCGACGGCGCCGTCAACATCCTCTACAAGCGCGAGATGGACGGGGCGGCCGACCCCGCCGCGTTGAAGGACGAGAAGACGCGGGAGTACCGCGAGAAGTTCGCCAATCCCTTCGTGGCGGCGGAGCGCGGCTACGTGGACGAGGTGATCGAGCCGCGGGACACGCGGCGGCGCCTCATCCAGGCCCTCGAGGTGCTTCACACCAAGCGCGACAGCAATCCCCCGAAGAAGCACGGGAACATTCCCCTGTGACCCTCACGCCCGGCGACGACGCGAAAGCCATGGACGAGGCGCAGGCCGCGTGGGAGGCGCGCCTGCTCAAGCCCGGGCTCGCCAAGGGCGAGCGCAAGAGCCTCTTCGCCACGTCCGGCGGCGCGCCCATCGCGCCTCTCTACACGCCGGCCGACGTGCGTGGCGAGGACTACCTGCGCGACCAGGGCTTCCCCGGCCAACCGCCCTTTACCCGAGGGGTGCAACCCACGATGTATCGCGGGCGGCTCTGGACGATGCGGCAGTATGCGGGCTTCGGCTCGGCCGCGGAGACCAACCGGCGCTACCGCTACCTCCTCGCGCAGGGGCAGACCGGGCTCAGCGTGGCCTTCGACCTCCCCACGCAGATGGGCTACGACGCCGACGACGCGATGGCGCGCAGCGAGGTGGGGAAGGTGGGCGTGGCCATCTCCGCGCTACCCGACATGCTGGATCTCTTCGAGGGGATCCCGCTCGATCGCGTGTCCACGTCGATGACGATCAACGCGACGGCCTCGATCCTCCTCTGCCTCTACATCGCGGTGGGCGAGCGCCAGGGGGTCGCGTCCGAGCGCCTGTCCGGCACCGTGCAGAACGACATCCTTAAGGAGTACATCGCGCGGGGGACGTACATCTATCCGCCGGCGCCCTCCCTGCGACTGATCACCGACATGTTTGCGTTCTGCCGTGAGCAGGTGCCGCGCTGGAACAGCATCTCGATCTCGGGTTACCACGTGCGCGAGGCCGGCTGCACCGCGGCCCAGGAGATCGCCTTCACGCTTGCGAACGGCATCGCCTATGTCAACGCGGCGGTCGAGGCGGGGCTCAAGGTCGACGAGTTCGCGCCTCAGTTGTCGTTCTTCTTCAACGCCCACAACGGCCTCCTCGAGGAGGTCGCCAAGTTCCGCGCGGCGCGGCGGCTCTGGGCCCGGCTCATGCGCGAGCGGTTCGGCGCCGCCGATCCCCGCTCGCTCGCCCTGCGCTTCCACGCGCAGACCGCGGGGAGTATGCTCACCGCCCAGCAGCCCCAGAACAACATCGTCCGCGTGGCCATCCAGGCCCTCGCCGCGGTGCTGGGCGGCTGCCAGTCCCTCCACACCAACTCGATGGACGAGGCGCTCTCGCTCCCCAGCGAGGATGCGGTGCGGATCGCCCTGCGCACCCAGCAGATTCTCGCGCACGAGTCCGGCGTGGCCGACACCATCGATCCGCTGGGCGGCTCCTACGCCGTGGAGCGGCTGACCCGCCTCCTCGAGGAGGAGGCGGAGACCTACATCGCGAAGATCGACGGGCTGGGCGGCGCCGTGCACGCCATCTCGTTCATGCAGCGCGAGATCCAGGAGGCGGCCTACCGCTACCAGCAAGAGGTGGAGTCGAAGGCGCGCGTGGTGGTGGGCGTGAACGAGTTCGTGATCGACGAGCCGCCGCCCGGCGACCTCTTCCAGGTCGACCCGGCGATGGCGGCGGCCATGGGCGAGCGGCTCGCTGCCCTTCGCAAGCGCCGGGACGCCGGGAAGGCCGGCGCGGCCCTGGAGGCCATCGACCGCGCCGCGCGCGGGCGTGACAACCTGGTGCCGCTCATTCTCGACGCGGTCCGTGCCGAAGTCACCCTCGGCGAGATCTGCGCCACGCTGCGCGGGGTCTTCGGCGCGCATCAGCCGTCGGTGGTCTTTTAGATGCGGGGCGTCTTTTTCGGTTCACCATCAGCGGGGGCCCAGAAATGGCCCCCGCTCTCCCCCAGTACGCGGACACTAGTGGGGACGCTGTTGATCTGCGTGCTGGTTCTCGTGGGGGTGGTGGGGGAGGCGGGGCAGGCGGACCAGGTCGGCGCCACCTTCGGCTTCCTCGTGCAGGACGTGATCAACGCCTTCCCGCCCGTGGAAGGCCTCGTGGTCAGCGTGGACGGCGACCGCGTCTACCTCGACCTCGCCGCCAAGGACGGGGTGCAGCGCGGCCAGGAGTTCACCCTGTTCCGCAAGGGGGACGAGTTCCGCCACCCCATCAGCGGCAAGGTCCTCGGCCGCTTCGAGGACATTCTCGGCTACGCGCAGATCCAGCGAGTCGAGGGCCGCTTCTCCGAGGCCCTCTACATCCCGATCCCCGGCCAGCCGAAGGTCGAGGCGGAGGACGGCGCCCGCATCACGCGCGGCCGCATTCGCGTGGCGGTGGCGCCCCCGCTCGACCTCACCAAAGGGCAGAACGACCTCCGACGGGTGCCGTTCATGCTCGCGCTGGGTCTCGACCAGACCAAGCGCTTCCAGTCGGTGGATCCCGGGGTGGTCCAGGAGCTGTTCCTGAATCAGCGCGCCCGGGCTGAGGAGCTCCTGGTGCGCCCCGAGCGCGCGGTCACACTGGGCAAATCCCTCGACATCTCGGGATGGCTCGTGCCCGTGCTTCTCGATCGCCGCGGCGTCACCTATCTGGACATCACGTGGATCTCGGCGGTCACCGGGAAGCCCCTCTTCTCCAGGCGTCAGGCTCTCACCCGCACCCAGGGGTCCGCCGAGCAGCGGTTCCCCTGGGAGCCACTTCCGGAAGACTAGCGGGCTCGATCTGCTATGATTTGCGGGTCATGCGCGGCCTGAACGTCTGTGGTCTCGTCGTGGCCCTCGCGGCGGCCGCGATTCTCACGAGCGGGTGCAACACCTTCCTCAACGTCATCGGGTACCCCAGCGCCGGCGACCCGAGCGTGGAGCTCAAGAGCGCCGAGCCCAAGTGGCTCCTCATCAAGAACCCGCGCTTCGGCGACGTGCCGAGCGAGCCCGAGTACGTGTGGGTGGAAGAAGACAAGATGCCGACCACGCTGAAGTCGCTCGTGTTCGGCAAGTCGACGCTGCTCGCGCCTCCCGAGGTCGTATCGAAGTACGGCCAGCCGCCGGGCGGCGGCCGGATCAGCCCGAAGCAGAAGGTGCCGTACCAGACCGCGGCGCCTTCGCCGGCGCCGGCGGGCAAGGCTCCCGGGCCCACCGCGGCCGTCCCGCCGGTGACGCAGACCGACGCCGCGCCGATCACCGTGGCGGCGATGCCGCCGCCCACCCGTGGCTACGTCGTCTTCGTCGACACCACGCGCATCGTCATCGACCTCACCGCGCGCGACGGCGTCAAGCCGGGCAGCGTGGTGAGCCTTCGCCGCGACAAGATTCCCATCGTGCATCCCATGACCGGTGAGCTCCTGGGCGAGCTGGACGAGGAAGTGGCGACGGGCAAGGTCACCGAGGTGCGTGACAAGTTCTCGGTGGTGGAAGTCCAGAGCGCCAGCGAGGGCGCGCAGATCAAGATCCGCGACCGGGTCCTCCTCCGTTGAGCCCGCCCGCGCCCCGCCCCGGCGTGAAACCACCCACCGCCCTCGAGACGCTGCTGAAGGAGCGTGTCGCGCTCATGATCGGCGGCGAGCTCGCCGCCATCGAGGCCGAGATCAGCCACGAGATCCACTCGCCCGTGGACCTCATCCGCGAGATGGGCGAGTTCATCGCGGGGGCCGGCGGCAAGCGGCTGCGGCCCATCCTGCTCCTCATGGCGGCCCGCCTGGCCGGCTACCAGGGCCCGCGCGCGGTGCGACTCGGCTGCGTGGTCGAGCTGCTCCACACCGCGACCCTCATCCACGACGACGTGGTCGATCAGGCCCCCCTCCGGCGCGGCCGGCCGTCCGCGAACGCGCGGTGGGGCGACGACGCCTCCGTGCTCGTCGGCGATCACCTCTACTCCAAGTCCTTCGCCATGATGGTGCGCGACGGCGATCCCGGGGTGCTGGACACCCTCGCCCGGGCGACCGTGTCCATGACCGAGGCCGAGGTGTTCCAGCTCGAGCGCAAGCGGAGCGGGACTACCACCGAGGCGGACTATCTGCGGATCATCACGCAGAAGACCGCGTCCTTCATCTCGGCATGCTGCCGGATCGGCGGACTTCTCGCCCGGCCCAGCCCCGAGCGCCTGGACGCCTTGACCCGCTACGGGCTCGACATCGGGATCGCCTTCCAGATCAGCGACGACTCCCTGGACTTCGTGGCCGACGAGGCCCGGCTGGGCAAGGCCATCGGGGCCGACCTGCGTGAGGGCAAGCGGACCCTGCCCCTCATCGCCACGCTGGACCGCGCCAGCGCGGGGGAGCGCGAGCGGATCCAGGGAATCCTCAAGCGACCACACCCGGAGAGCGCGGACATCGAGGAGATCCGGCGTCTGGTGGAGAAGCACGAGGGCGTGGAGTACGCCCTGTCCCGCGCCCACGCCTATGCCCAGACGGCCAAGTCGGACCTGGCGCCGTTCGCGGACTCCGAGGACAAGGAGACCCTGCTCCTCATCGCCGACTTCGTGGTGGACCGCGACCGGTAACCGGCGGGTGATGGCCCGCCGGCGCCCAGCCGGCCTAGGACTTGGCCTTCGACTTGGTCTTGGGCGACGAGGAAGGACTCTTGCCGCCGTCGCTCGACGAGCTCGACCCCGAGCCCCCGCCGTTGGACGCGCCTTTGGCGGAATCGCTGCTCGAGCTGCCGGAAGTCGACGAGGAACTCGAATCCCCCGTGCTAGACTGGGCGCCGGTTGATGACGACGACTCGGATTTCATCGCTTTTTTCCGCGACTCCGAGGGGTAGTCGGTGACGTACCAGCCGCCGCCCTTCAGGATGAACGGAGCCGCAGCGAGCAGGCGGCGCACGGGTCCGCCGCACTTGTCACAGACGGTGAGCGGCGGCTCCGAAATCCGCTGCCGGACCTCGAAGACTCGCTTGCAATCACCGCATTCGTACTCGTAAGTAGGCACATTTCACAAGTACATGGTGATCGAGACCGTGTCAAGAATCGGTGCCTTGGCCCTCACCGCCGTGCTCGTGATCACCGCCGGACTCGCGGGCGGCTGCGCCACGGGCAAGGAAGAGCAGGTCCGCAAGATCCAGGCTCGCAACGCCTATGACCAGGCGGGAGCCAATATCCGTGAGGGGCGGATCTCCCTCGGGCTGGCGTCCCTCCAGGAGGCCGTGGAGCTCGACCCGGACAATGCGGTGTACCGGAACGCGCTGGGCGTCGCCCAGCTTCAGCTTCGCCGCTGGCCAGAAGCCCAGGCCTCCTTCGAGCAGGCCATCTCGATCGAGCCCACCTATGCGGAGGCCTACCACAATCTCGGGCTCGCCTACGCCTCCCAGAACCAGCTCGACAAGGCCATCGCCAGCTATCGCAAGGCCCTGACCTTCCCGACCTACCCGAGCCCGGAGTTGGCCTATCACAACCTCGGCGAGGCCTACCTCCGCCAGGGCAAGCTGAAGGAGGCCGAGGAGTCCCTCCGCCAGGCCATCCAGCTCGCGCCCAAGGGGCAGTTCTCCCATTATTTGCTTGGGGTTGTGCTGGCCGAGGCCGGCCGGAGGGACGAGGCCCGGGCGGCCTTCAGGCAGGCCCGGGACATCGACCCCGCCTCCTCCGTCGGCAAGCTGACGGTCGAGGCCCTGAAGACCCTTGGGGAGGGCGGTTAGCAGGGTCCCCAACATGGGGTAGTTCGGGCATATTTCCTTGACCCTGACAGACCAATCGCGGTAAAAAGGTCGCTGTTGCAGAAGCCTCCGCAGCCCCCCTGTCTGCCCAGGGGGCACCCGTGGTTCAGAAGGGTGGGAGCGGCTGTTTCGGAGTGGTGTAGCACCGTGGTTGCGTGTCGCCGGCATGCGAAGCACTGGGCAACGGATTCTCGGAAGCACGAGAAGCCAACCACCACTGAGGAGAGGTACATGAAGAAATTGCTGATTCTCACGCTTGCCGTGGCGGCCCTACTGGGCACCATGGCGCCAGGGGCCTTCGCGCAGGCGCCGCCTGCCGCGCCGCCCCTGACGTTCAACATCAATGGCTTCCTCGACACGATCACGTCGGCGAGCCATAACCTGCGCGACCTGAACTTCACGCGCCCGGGTGACAAGGAGTGGTACGCGCGCAACCGCGGCCGCTTCAACATCGAGGGTCGGGCCGGTACCGCCGTCGTCGTATGGGGTATCGAGATCGACTCGACCTGGGGCCAGGTGAGCGCTACGGACAACAACCTGGCCGGTCAGGTGGCCGGCACCAACCAGCAGCGCGCCGGCGCCACCTCGGGCTTCGACCTGAACACCGACACCCAGGGCAGCGTCGAGACCAAGTGGCTGTTCGGTGAGTTCGACATGCCGCTGATGCCGTTCGCCACGCGGGTTCGCGTGGGTGCCCAGCCGTATTCGGTCACCTACAAGATCTGCGCGCTGGCGTGCTCGGACTTCGCGGGTGTCAACCTGGACACCAAGTGGTCCCCGAACGTGACCTCGCACATCACCTTCGCTCAGATCGAGGAAAACCTCCAGGGTCCGAGCACGGGCGGTAGCGGTCTCACCGGCTTCAACCGCGGTGACGACTTCGCCGCGATCTTCAGCGTCGAGATCAGCCCGTTCAAGGGCCTCGACCTCCGTCCGATCTATGCGCTGGCCTGGCTCCAGGGCAATACGTCGTCCGCCGCCCGCGCGACGGTCAGCGGCGGCGCCGTGGGCAACGGCCTCGGCACCACGACGTTCGCGGCCCGCCTCGCGGGTGCTGGTGGATCGCAGAACCCCGCGGTCGCCGCTCCGACGAACGAGGAGTGGCGGCACACGATCGGTCTCGACGCGCGGTGGCGCACCGGCGCCTTCTCGCTCGAGCCGACGCTCTTCTATCAGTTCGGTACGCGTGACACGGACGATCCGTTCGGTGGCCCGAGCCACCTGACCCGGGAGGCCGACATCTCCGCGCTGCTGTTCGACGTGCGGGGCGGCTACCGCCTGGGCCCCCTTCTCCTGGAAGCCCGGTACATGTACACCACGGGTAACCGGCCGAAGGATCAGCTGACGCACAACGTGAACTACTACCAGCCGATCACGGGTGACACGGGCTGGTGGTCCGATGGGTGGGGTAATATCTTCGCCCTCGGTATCGACTACTTCAACGGTGCCTTCCGTACCCTCGGCACCAACATCGGTCTCGATCGCTATGGCCGCCAGCAGTTCGGCTTCAAGGCGACCTATAGCGTGACGCCGCAGCTGGACTTCTACGTCCTCGGAAGCCCGATGTGGACGGCCAAGAAGATCGACACCGACGGGGTCTTCAGCCCGACGGTGATCGGCTGTAACCCTGCGGATGGTTGTAAGGGTGACAGCGCCTATGTCGGCACCGAGGCCAACCTCGGCATGACCTGGCGCTTCGCTCCGGGTCTGACGTTTGATCTGGTGGGCGCCTACCTGTTCGCGGGGAACGCGCTCGACACCACGGAAATCATCGGCGGTGTGGCTACGAAGCGTGACGCCAAGGACGTGTACACCGGCGCCGCGCGGCTCCGGATCGCGTTCTAGCACGTAACCAAGCTCGATCAGCACAGCGGGGCATGGGGCGGCAGACCCCATGCCCCGTTTTTTCTTCTGTCCAGATAGGTTGCCTGCCTTCGGAGGCAGCGCTATAGTGTCCGGGTGGTGCGCCGTTTCCTGACGGGTCTCGCCCTTGCGCTCCTGCTTGGGCCCCTCGCCCTCGCCCTCGCTCAACCGAAGTCTGGCCCGAGCGACGCGCAGGCGCCGGGCCCCGCGGGCCCCACCGTTCCTGCCACCGTCCTGGCCGATCAGCTGGTGGACCTCTTCCCCAAGGTCGAGGGCGATGTCCTGGAGGTACAGGGCGACACGGTAATCCTGAGCGCCGGACGCAAGGACGGGATCCGGCCAGGGCTCGAGATGGGGCTGTTCCGCGAGGGGCGGGAGATCAAGCACCCCAAGACGGGACAGGTGCTGGGGAAGACCGAGGAGAACCTCGGGCGGGTCACCGTCACGCAGGTGCAGGAGCAGTTCTCGCAGGGCACGATTCCCGGCGGGAGCGACGTCAAGGTCGGTGACCGGTTTCGCCTCTCCGGGGGCAAGATTCGCATCGTCCTGCTGCCCCTGTCGGGCGGCGCGCGCGACACCCTCGTCGAAGCCGCCACCCAGGACCTCGTGGAGCGCCTCAACGCCTCCGGCCGATTCACCGTGAGCATGGGCGACCCCATCAACCTCTACCTCACCGAGCAGGGCATCAAGCAGGAGGACTTCCTCGCCGGGCGTGGGGTCAAGGAGGCGGCGCAGCGCTACAAGTTCGAGAACCTCCTCGTGCTCCAGTTCAAGCGGGTGCAGAACCGGCCCTTCATGGAAGCGCGCTTCTTCTCGATGCCCTCGTCGGAGCCGCTGGTGTCGAGCTCGGCGTTCGTCCCGGCCTCGGTGCGGACGCTGGCCGAACGAGATCGCTTCTCTTCGGCGACCAAGGATACCAACCGGCCCCAGGCCAAGCCGCGCTCGCTGCTGTCGCGGCTCCTCGGCGGCGATCTCGAGGCGGGCTCCTACTCGACGGGGGAGAATTCGATCCCCCTCAAGGAGGTGGCGCGGCTGGGCTTCGCGGTCGTGGCCATGGACATCGCGGTCCAGCCCAAGGACAAGATCCCGCGTGTGGTCGTGAGCGACGGGGACCGCGTCTACCAGTACAAGATCGTCAACTACAAGGTCGAGCCGGAGTGGAGCTTCTCCACGCGGACCCTGGGGCGGGTGTTCTCGCTGCAGCTCGCCGACCTCGACGGCGACGGGGTCTTCGAGGTGGTCGGGAACCGCTTCCACGTCAAGGCCGGGCTCAACTCGTTCATCCTCAACCTTGGCAAGGACGGGAAGCCCAAGTTCCTCGTCGACACCGTGGAGAGCTTCCTCTTCGCGGTCGACACCAAGGGCGAGGGCGTCAAGCAGACGCTGTGGGCCCAGCGGTACAGCCCGGACAACTTCTTCACGCCCGGCCAGGCCGACGAGGTCGTGGTGCGGAAGGGCAACCTCGACGTCGTGAGGTCGGTGAGGGTGCCCTCGGCGTTCCGGCCCATGGGCGCCGCCTTCTCGAACATCGCCGGCAAGGACACGCGGGCCCTCGCCATGGTTGACGAGAGCCACCGGCTGCGCATCGCCCTCGACGGCGAGGAGGTCTGGCGCTCGGCCACCTCGGTGGGGGGTGGTTACACCAAGCTCGAGCTGGTGATTCCGCGCGGTCGTCAGGGCGACCTCACGAAGTTCTACAAGATCGAGCCGACCCCCCTCGCGGTGGATCTCGACGGCGACGGCATCGATGAGCTCGTGGTCCCCCAGAACATCGTGAAGGAAGGGCTGCTCGCGATCACGTTCAAGGGGCCGGCCGGCTATCGCTTGCAGAGCATCGAGACGGGCTTCGAGGGTGGGATCACCTGCCTGGGCGCGTTCCGTACCGAGGATTCGGTGCAGCCCACGCTCGTGGCGACGGTGGTCCGCTTCAACAACTTCCTGAACATCTCGGGCGAGACGCAGATCATCATGTCCGTTCCCCAGGAGTAGCCGCCTGATCCTTCCGTATCGGGGCGTCCTGCCCATGCTGCACCCGTCCGCCTTCGTGGAAGATTCCGCCCAGGTCATCGGCAACGTGGAGATCGGCGAGGAGTCCAGCATCTGGTTCACGTCCGTGCTCCGCGGTGACGTGGGGACGATCCGCGTGGGCCGGGGCACCAATATTCAGGACGGCACCATCGTCCACATCAACCGGCGCGGCACCCCCGCCATCATCGAGGACTACGTCACGGTCGGGCATGCGGCGCGGCTGCACGGCTGCCACATCAAGTCGAATTGCCTGATCGGCATCGGGGCCATCGTGCTGGACGGCGCCGTGCTCGAGGAGGAGTGCCTGGTCGCCGCGGGCGCGGTGGTGTCCCCAGGCACGCTCGCCCCCCGCGGCAGCGTGCTGATGGGTGCGCCGGCGCGCGTGAAGCGCCAGGCGACCGCCGCGGACCTGGACCTCATCTACCGGTCCGCGAAGAGCTACATCGAGCTCAGCCGGGACTATCTGGCCGCACGGGCGGAACGTTAGCGGTGGCGAGCAAGGTCAGCACGACTCCGCCGCGCGGCATGCGCGATCTCTTGCCCGCGGAGGTCGAGCTGCGCGACGCCGCCACCCGAGAGATCCTCGCGGTGTATCGCGCCTTCGGCTACCGGCGAATCGAGACGCCGGCCCTCGAGAGCCTGCGCCTGCTCGTGGGCAGCGACGGAGGCGAGAACGAGAAGCTCATCTTCAAGGTGCTCAAGCGCGGGGAGGATCTGGAGGGGGCGCTCCGTGCGGGGGGCGAGCTGGCCGAGCACGGGCTTCGCTTCGACTTGACGGTGCCGCTGGCCCGCTACTACGCGGAGAACCATGCCCGGCTGCCCGATCCCCTCAAGGCGATCCAGATCGGTCCGGTGTGGCGCGCCGAGCGCCCCCAGAAGGGGCGCTTCCGTCAGTTCACCCAGTGCGACATCGACGTCCTGGGCGTGGCGTCGGGAGTGGCCGAGGTCGAGCTCATCCTCGCCACTGCGGAGGCGCTCACCCGGCTCGGGCTCGCCGATCTCACCGTACGGGTCAACGACCGGCGCCTCCTCGGGGCGATCGCGCGCCACTGTGGCTTCCCCGAGTCGGCCCAGGGCGGGTTCTTCATCGCGTTCGACAAGCTGGACAAGATCGGGCCGGAAGGGGTGCTGAGCGAGCTGCGAGGGGATGGCGCCGACTCCGCCGCGGTCGAGCGCTTCGAGCGTCTGCTCCCGACCCTGCAGAAGGGCGGGCTCTCCCTCGACGCGCTTCCCGCCCTCCTCGGGCCGGACGCCGCGGCGGCGGGAGTCGCGTTCGAGTCGCTCGCCGGGATACTCCGGACCGTCAACCAGGCGATGCCGACGGGCGCGCGCGCCGAGTTCGACCCCACGCTGGTCCGCGGCATGGGCTACTACACGGGCACGATCTTCGAGGCCACGTCGCCCGCCTATCCATCGGCCATCGCGGGGGGCGGGCGCTACGACAAGATGATAGGGCGAATGATCAACAGAGATGTCCCGGCCTGCGGCTTCTCGATCGGGTTCGAGCGCCTGATCGGGATCCTGTCCGAGCGCGCGCAGGCGCCCGGGGCGCCGGCGACGGCGGGAGCAGGCGCGCGCCGGGTTGCCTTCCTCGTCGACGAGCACGGCGACCTGACCCCCGCGCTCGCCGCGTCGCGCGCCCTCCGGACCGGCGGCGACCTGGTCTCGCTCGAGGTCAAGCGCAAGAACCTCGGCAAGCAGCTCGAGACGCTGGCCACTCACGGCTTTACCGCCTACGCGACCTGCGAGGCGGGCGGTGCCCCCACCGTGAAGCCGCTCACGCGACGGGGACGGGACTGATGCATCGGTATCGCACGCACACCTGCGGCGAGCTCCGGACCACGGACGTGGGCCAGCGCGCGCGCCTGTCCGGGTGGGTGCACCGCAATCGCGACC
>DASTYT010000064.1 GCA_035764725.1 Candidatus Methylomirabilota bacterium
GCCATCGACAAGTTCGCGCCCGGCGAGTACGAGACCCTCCTCGTCGCCCCGCTCGATCGCGCCGCCTTTGAGCCGCACCTGGTGTGCGTGTACGCGAATCCCGCCCAGGTCATGCGGCTCACCCAGGCCGCCCTGTGGAAGCGGGGCGGGCGCCTCACGTCGTCGTTCGAGGGCCGCGCGGTGTGCGCCGACATCATCGTGACCACGATGAAGACCGGCGAGCCGCAGGTGATCCTTCCCTGCTCGGGCGACCGCATCTTCGGCCAGACCCAGGATCACGAGATGGCCTTCGCGATCCCGTGGGACCGCATGGATGAGATCGTCGAGGGGCTACGCGGCACCCACAACGGCGGCATCCGCTATCCGATCACCCAGTTCATGGAGTACGAGGCCAAGCTGCCGCCGCGCTACATGGAGGTCAACAAGCTCTGGGACGCGGAGAAGGGCAAGGCCGCGCTGACCAACCGCGACCGCGTGGTCGCGGCCTACAAGCGCTCCTTCGCCGACCGCGTGCCGGTGTACCCCATCGTGGCGTCGTTCGCGGGCACCCTCGACGGGCTCAGCATCGAGGAGTACTGCACGAACCCCACCAGGGCCATCACGGCGATGATGAACTACTACGAGCGCTATCAGCCGGACGTGGTGCTCGCGTACAACGACCTCGCCAAGGAGGCGGAGGCTTTCGGCTGCGGCGTGAAGTACTCGGACTACGTGGTCCCGTCCATCGAGCGGCACGTGCTGGAGGACAAAGCCAATCTCGCCAAGCTGATCATGCCGGATCCCTACAAGACGGCGCGGCTACCGGGATTCCTCGAGCAGTGCGAGGCGCTCGTGAAGGCCAAGCCACCCGCCGCCACCGGGGCGGTCGCGGTGGGCCCCTGGACCATCGCCATGCTCCTGCGCAATCCCGAGATGATGCTCCTGGATACGTTCGAAGACCCGCAGTTCATCCACGACCTCATGCGCATTGCCACCGATTTCACCAAGGTCTGGGGCGATGCCATCGTGAAGACCGGGATCGGGCTCTCGTATTCCGAGCCCACCGCGTCGATCAGCCTGATCTCCCCCGACAACTACCGCGAGTTCATCGCGCCCTACCACAAGGAGCTGGTGGAGCACTTCAAGGCCAAGAAGGTCGGCGTCACCACCCACATCTGCGGGACGACGTATCCGATCTACGAGGATCTGATCCAGTGCGGCTTCACCACGGTGTCGTTCGACCTCGACCAGCAGGCCGACCCGGCGCTGCACGTGGATCAGCTCAGCCGCTTCATGGAAGTGGCCAAGGGGCGCGCCGTGGCCATCGGCAACGTGGACGCCACCAAGTTCGAGAAGACCACCCGGGAGGAGATGGAGGCCGACGTGCGGCGGTGCATCGACGCGGCGGCCCGCCACTCCGGCTTCATCCTCTCCACGTCCTGTGAGATTCCGCCGCGGTCCAATCCCGATATCGTGAAGTGGTTCATGGACGCGGCCCACGACTACGGCCGTTACGAGCGCGTCCTCGGCTAGGCGTCCGTCGGACCCGAAAAGCGACAAGGGGCGCGGTGATGTTCACCGCGCCCCTTGGTGTCTCGCGTCGTGGGAGGGACAGCTACCAGCGGAACGGCTTCTTGGACGGGGGCACGCCGTAAGCGCCCCGATCCCCGCCCCCGGGCCCGCGCCCACCACCACCGGGCCGCCCGCCCCCGCGCGGACCGCCGCCGCGGGGCCCGCCACCTCCGCCCGCGGGACGCGGGTTGGAGACGTTAACGGTGAGCTTACGTCCGTCCAGCTCCTTCCCGTTCAGCTCCGAGATGGCGCGCTGCGCTTCCTCCGCCGTCGCCATTTCCACGAACCCGAACCCGCGGGACTGCCCCGAGAACTTGTCGGTGACTACCGACGCCGACTCCACTGTCCCACACTGGGCGAAGTACTCGCGCAGCGTCTCGCTCGTGGTGGAATAAGACAGACCACCTACGTACAATTTCGCAGCCATAGGATTCTCCTTGGGGCGACCGCTCGATTCTGACGTAGGCTCCGCAACCGCGGAGACGCTCATCATCGCCAGGGCTGGTGAGTCGGACAGCCCGCCGTAGTGTACACCAGCGCCCCGGCCCGGGCTATCCGCAGATGGCGCGCACCTGCGGGGCGGCGTCCGCTCCCGACACCGGCGCCTTTTCCGCCCACTCGATCTTGTCGAGGACCTCTTCGGGCGCGAACGGCTTGACAAGCACGCGGAAGCCCTGCAGCTCGAACTTCACCTGCTCCTCCACTGGCGTGCCGCGATCCACGACAACCACGACCGGCACGCCCGGTGCGGCCAGCTCGAAGATGCGCCCACGCTCCGCCCCCGCCGTCCGCAGAACCGCCCCGTCCAGAAGCACCGCGGTGACCGGCGCGTCCATCAGGTACCGCACACCCTCACAAAAGGTCTCAGCCATCCGGATCGCGATGCCGCGCTCGAGGCACGCCATGCCCAGCGAGGCGCCCAGCGTCCGGTCCCCGTCGATCAGAAGAATGCGATTCATCAGTTCTGCTCCCTTGCCCTTTCCTTGGTTGAGGTTCGAAGCCCGGCGGAAAGGAAGCAATCTCCATGCCGAGTCCTCGCGGCCAGCGAGATTCCACGGTTTCAGCCATTTGGACGCAGTGCATCATCGGTGGGATTGCCGCAGTCGGGCACCCCGCCCGCCACACCGTGGCATGCCTCCGGGCGGAGGTCCGGTGCTCAGGCCCCCGCCTGCTCGCCGCTGATGCCGTAGCTTAGGAGCTTTCGGTAGAGCGTCTTCGGGTCGATGCCGAGCAGGGCGGCCGCCTTGCCCCGATGGCCGTTGACCTGCTTGAGGGTCGCCACGATGTGCTGCCGTTCCATCGACTCCAGGCTGCCGGCCGCGGGCGCCGACGGCACGGGATCGCCGTGCTGGATCTCGGGGGGTAGGTCGGCGGGCTGCAGGGTCTCGCCGGCGCCCAGGATGGCGCCGCGCTGGATCACGTGCTGGAGCTCGCGCACGTTGCCCGGCCAGTGGTAGGACTCCAGGCGCGCGAGCGTCTCGGGGGCGAGGCGCTTGCGGCCGTAGTGAGCGAACTGCTCGATGAAGTGCTCGGCGAGCACGCGCACGTCCTCGGGACGGTCGCGCAGGGGCGGCAGGGTCACCGAGATCGTGTTGATGCGGTAGAAGAGATCCTGACGGAACTCTCCCTTGCGGATCGCCTCCCCGAGATCGCGATTCGTCGCGGCGACCAGTCGCATGTCCACCGTGCGGCTCCGCGTGCCGCCGACCCGGAAGAAGCTGCGGGTCTCGAGCACCCGCAGGAGCTTGACCTGGCTCTCCAGCTCCATCTCTCCGATCTCGTCGAGGAGCAGGGTGCCGCCGTCGGCGAGCTCGATGAGGCCGGGCTTCGCGTTCACCGCGCCGGTGAAGGCGCCCTTCTCGTGGCCGAACAGCTCGGACTCCAGCACCTCGCGCGGCAGCGCGCCGCAGTGGATGGCCACGAAGGCCTGGCTGGCGCGCGACGAGCGGTCGTGGATGGCGCGCGCGACCAGCTCCTTGCCCGTCCCGCTCTCGCCCAGCACGAGCAGGGTGGAGTCGGTGGGGGCGACCCGGTCGATGAGGCGCAGGATCTCCTGCATCTTCGGGCTCGCGGTGATGATGCCGCCGGCGGGCGCGGGCGGATCGAGCCGGTCGCGCAGCACCACGTTCTGGCGGATGAGGCGCCCCTTCTCCGCCGCCTTGCGCACCAGGATGTCGAGCTCCTCGATCCGTGCGGGCTTGGTGAGGTAGTCATACGCGCCGAGCTTCATCGCCTCCACCGCGCTCGACACCTCCTGGAAGCCGGTGGTCACGATCACTTGCGGGGCCTCCCCGCCCTGCTCGGCGAGGCGGCGCAGCACCTCGATGCCCTCGAGCCGCGGCATCTTCATGTCGAGGATCAGCACGTCGGGGGGATCGTCGCGCAGCCGGTCGAGAGCGGCCTCCCCGTCGCCCACGCCCTCGACCGCGTGCCCCTTCCGCGACAGCTCGCGCACGAGCAGCTCGCGGAGGTTCTTCTCGTCGTCGGCGACCAGGACACGGATCGGGGCGGTCATCGTATCGGCTCTCCGGACTCGGATTCGATGGTGACGGGCAGGTAGACGCGGAACACCGCGCCCTCGCCCGGACGCGACTTCACCTCGATGCGCCCGGCATGGTCGGCCACGATGCCCTGGGCGATGGCGAGACCGAGCCCGGTGCCCTGCCCGGGCGGCTTGGTGGTGAAGAAGGGGTCGAACAGCCGCGGCAGGATCTCCGGCGGCACGCCGGGTCCGGAGTCCTGGAACTCGATCTCCGCCTCTCCGTTGCGGAGCACCGTGCGAATCATCAACCGGCCACGCCCTTCCATCGCCTCGAGGGCGTTCGCGGCGATGCCGAGGAAGACCTGGCGCAGCTGGCCTTCGTTGGCGACCACCGGCGGCAGCGCCCGATCGAAGGTGGTGACGAGCTCGCTCGCCGCGAAGCGCGGCTGATGGCGCAGCAGATCCAGTGTCTTCTCCACGAGCGCGTTGACGTCAGTCGGACCGCGACGGCTCCCGGGATCGCGGACGAATCGCAGCAGGCTCCCGGTGAACTCCTTGCAGCGGTAGGCCTCCTCCTCGATGAGGGCCAGGTACGAGGGGAAGTCCTTGAACGCGTCCAGCTCGGCCAGCTCGGGCACGCGGGCCCGCTCGCGCAGCGCCTCCGCGCAGCCCGCGATGGTGGCGAGGGGGTTGTTGATCTCGTGGGCCACGCCGGTGACCAGGCGGCCGGCGGTGGTGAGGCGCTCGGTCAGGAGCATCTGGCGCTCGAGCCGCTTGGGGAGCGTGATGTCCTCGACGAGCAGGATGGCGTGGCTGATGCGGCGGTCCGGTCCGCGGAGGGGAGCCGCGGTGAAGCGGAACACCCGCGTCTCGGAGCCCACCGCGACCTCCTCCTCCGTCTGCCGGACCAGGCCCTCACCGAGCACGCTGCCGAGGAGCTCGAGCAGCGTCGCTGCCTGCGCCGGCGGCACGAGATCGAGGAAGGCACCGTGCTCCACCGGGGCGCGCGGGAGCACGGAGTCGGCCTCGCGGTTCGAGCTCACCACCGCAAGGTCGCGGTCGAGCACGTAGAGGCCGAGCGGCAGAGTCTCGAGCACGACCTCCACGAAGCGCTTCTGTTCGTCGAGCTCCCGGGTGCGCTCCATGACCATGGCCTCGAGGCGCTCGGAATAGGTGCGCACCGAGCTGAAGAGACGCGCGTGCTCCAGGGCGAGGGCGGCGTGGTCCGCGAACGCCGAAGCCAGCGCGACTTCGTGGGGCGGGAAGCGGTACACGTCGGTGCGCAGGAGGGTCAGCGCGCCCACCGTGCGCCCGCTCGCGGCGAGGGGCACGGCCAGCATCGAGCGGAGGCCGCCCGCCACGGCCGGCTGGGGCATCGCGCGCGGATCGTTCCAGAGATCCTCACTCTGGATCGGCCGCCCCTCGGCGACGGCGAGCCCGGTGATGCCCTGCCCCACCCGCACGCGGATCTGTCCGACCCGCGCGGGCCCTTCATCCAGACTCGCGACCGAGGCGAGCTCGCCGGAGGCCTCGTCCAGCGTGAAGATGCTGCCCGATTGCACCCCCAGCACCGTGCGGGCTTCGTGGAGGATGACGCGGATGGTCTCGCCGAGCTCGAGGCTCTGGCTCACCGCGCGCCCCGCCTCGAGGAGCGCCGCCGTCTCCCGGCCGCGCCGCTGGCTCTCCTCGAACAGCCGCGCGTTCTGGATCGCGATGGCAGCCTGCTCGGCGAAGGCCTCGAGGAGCGTCTCCTCCCGGCTCGAGAAATACCCGGTATCGCGCGAGTAGGCCGAGATCACTCCGATGACCGCCTCGCCCACCCTCAGCGGTACGGCGAGCATGGAGCGGATGCCCTCGCGCTCGTCCAGAGCCTGGTCCATGCAGCGGGGATCACCGTGGACGTCGTCCACCCGAATCGGTGAGCCCGACTCGGCGACCCGCCCGATGATGCCCTCGCCCACCGGCGTGGTGAGGGTGCGCCATTCCGCCGTGCGGAAGCCCTGCGCGGCCACATGCTCCACCGCCGCGCCGTCGGAGCTCAGGAGCCCGATGCCACAGCCCGCGCTCCCGATGAGCTGATTCACCGAGCGGCTGATGGTGGCGAGCACCGCGGGGAGATGCAGCCGCGCGCTGATGAGCCGGCTCGTCTCGTTGAGCGCGGCGAGCGTCTCCGAGCGCCGCACCGTCTCCTCGTGCAGGCGCGCGCGCTCGATGGCGGCGGCGAGGGGCCGGGCAACCTCCGTGAGGACCTCCACGTCGTCTTCCGAGAAGACCCGCGGCTGATGGTGGCCCACGAACAGCATGCCGATCACCGTGCCCTGCGAGACCAGGGGCGCGAGCACGCCGGACTGGAATCCCCGCCGCCGCAGGCGCTCGCGGCTCGCCGGGGGCAGCCGCGGGTCCGATAGATCGTCGAAGCGGAGTGGGGCACGCTGCTCGGCCACCCACTGTGCCACCGTGCCCGCACTCGGCAGCCGTGAGTCGCGGGTCTGGCCCCCGCTGGGATCGTCGGGGCTCACGACCACGTCCATGAGCCGCATCTCGCCACGCTCGTGGTCGAGGAGAGCCACCCCGAGGAAGACGAAGCGGATGAGGGGCGCGACTGCGCGCGCCACCGCCTGATAGATCGCGGGCAGATCGAGGGCGGCGCTGGCGAGACCGGCCACCTCGCTGACGACCTCGAGGCGCCGCGTGCGCTGATGGAGCCGCCACGCCTGCTCGATGGACAGACCGAGGTCGCGCGCGAACGCCGCGGGGACGCGATCCGCCCGGAGTCCGCGCGGGCCGTCCGGGCCCAGCAGGAGGACGCGACCCACCGGTCGCCCGGGATTGCCCAGGGACGCGCGCAACAGGCAGGGACGAGCGCCCCGGCGCCAGCCGGGCGGTGTCTCCCGCAGGCGCCGCAGCGTCACGCCGCGTGCCGGCTCATCGAGCCGAGCGGCGAGCCAGGCCTCGAGAGGCGAGCCTCGTCGAGCGCCCACGATCACCTCGAGGGGGCCACCCGTCCCCGCCACGAAGCGCAGCGCGCCCGCCGCCGCGCCCGCATCCGCAACCAAGCCGCGCAGCACGTGCGTGAATCCCGCCTCGGGCGGGGCGCCCCGGCCCAGGGCGGCCAGGAAATCGGGAATGAGCCGGCCGATCCTCATCGGCAGCACTAGGACGGGGAGAGCACCCGGCCCGGGAGGGCGCCTGTGTGCTCGCCCCCCTCGACCACCACACGTCCATTGACCACGACGTGCTCCACGCCGGCGGCATAGCGATGTGGATCCTCGTAGGTGGCGCGGTCGGCGACATGGACGGGATCGAAGGCGACGACGTCGGCGAGGGCCCCCGGTCGGAGCACGCCGCGGTCCTTGAGCCCCAGCCGGTC
Organism: Candidatus Methylomirabilota bacterium; assembly: GCA_035764725.1. Taxonomy (NCBI): domain Bacteria; phylum Methylomirabilota (SeqCode); species Candidatus Methylomirabilota bacterium. The sequence continues at coordinate 7,404 of DASTYT010000064.1, forward strand.
GGCGGGCAGGCCCGTCATCTTGCGCACCGCCTCGGGGAGGCTCAGGACGCTCTGCTCGCGCACGTAGCGGCCGAGCACGCGCGGGAACGTCCCGTAGCTCCGCGGATGCGGCTTGCCCTCGCCGAGCAGCCCCTCGGTGGCGAGCGACGAGCCGTCGGAGCCGATCATCACGTGCGGGTGCACGAGAGCGCGGCGCACGTCCGCCTCGTCGAGCTGAAACAGGATCATGTAGCCCTTGCCGTGCTCGGCGAGCAGGAGATCAAAGGCCGCGTCGAGCGGGTCCTTGCCCCAGGCGGCGGCGATCTCGGACAGTCGCTTCCCCTCCGCGTCCGGGCGCGTGGGCGCGTAGGCAATCATGATGTCCTCCCACGCGAGGCCGCGAGCGAGGATGCCGCTGTCCGTCGCGAGATCGGCGCGAATGCGCGCGCGAGCGGCCGGGTCGGCGATGCGCCGGAGCATGGACTCGACGCCGCCCTCGAGCGCCCAGTCCGGGAGCAGGGTGCGAAGGGTCGTGCTGGAAGCCGTGTAGGGGTAGACGTCGGCGCGGACGTCGAGTCCCTCGGCGCGGCCGGCGTCGATGAGCGCGAGGGCATCTTTCACGCGCCCCCAGTGCGGCCGGCCCGCCGCCTTGATGTGGCTCACCTGCACGGGCAGCCGGCCTTCGCGCCCCACGCGAATGGCCTCGCGGACGGCGTCCAGCAGCGTGGCCCCCTCGCCGCGAATGTGGCTCGCGTAGAAGCCGCCCCGGGCCCCCGCGCGGCGCGCGATCCCGATGATCTCGTCGGTGACCGCGAAGGATCCCGGCGCGTAGATGAGGCCGGTGGCGAGCCCGGCGGCCCCGCCGGCCATCGACTCGTCCATCAGGCGCTCCATGTGCGCCTGCTCGCGCCCGGTGGGCGGCCGTCGCGCGAAGCCCATGGCGGCGATGCGCAGCGTGCCGTGACCCACGAGCTGCACGACGTTGAGGGCCACGCCGCCCTGCTCGTAGCGCCGGAGATAGTCGCGCATGTTGCGCCAGGAGAAATCCATGCCCGGCGGCAGATAGAGGGCAAAGCCGCGGAGGTCGTCGCGAAACTCGTCCGTCACGGGGGCGGGCGAGAAGCCGCAGTTGCCCACCACCTCGGTGGTGACCCCCTGACGGATCTTCGACTCCGCGCGCCGGTTCGCCCAGAGGCGCCAGTCGGAGTGCGAGTGCACGTCGATGAAGCCCGGGGTCACCGTGAGGCCACGCACGTCCAGCGTCCGCCCCGCCCGCTCGAGCGTGAGGTCCCCCACCGACGCGATGCGGTCGTCGATGATGCCGACGTCGGCGCGGCGGGCCGGCGCGCCGGTGCCGTCGAGCACCTGGCCGCCCTCGAGCTTGAGATCAAGCACCGGGCGCCTCCTTGAAGCCGAGCACTTCTTCCACCCACGCGGCGGCGGCGAGGAGGCGCGCTTCGGAGAACTGGCCTCCCACGAGCTGCGTGGACAGCGGCAGGCCCTCACGCGCCATGCCGCTCGGCAACGCGATGGACGGCATCCCGGCATGGCTCCACGGCGCGCAGAAGTACGGGTCGCCCGTCGAGTCGAGCCCTCGCGTCGCCGGCCCCGGCGCGGTGGGGGTCAGTAGCGCGTCGTGACGCAGGGCCACCGGCGCCATCTCCTCGCGGAACCGGCGCCGATGCGCCTGGGCGGCCAGGAAGTCGGTGGCGCGGAACTCCCGCCCCTGATGCAGCGCCTCGCGAAGCTTCGGCGGATACTCGTCGGCGAGGCGCGGGAAGTTGGGCGCATGATACGCCGCCGCCTCCGACCGCACCACCACCTGCCCCGAGTCGTGGATGCCCGCGAACGAGGGCGGCAGCGTCACGTCGGTCACATGCGCGCCGGCGGCGGCCAGGCGCCGGGCGACCTCGTCGAGGTGCTGGACGGTCTCGGGCAGCGCCCGCTCGACGAGGCTCCGCAGGACGCCGATGCGGGGCGGAGGCCCACCGCCCAGCGCGGCGAGATAGTCGTCGACGGGCGCGCTCGCCGAGAACGGGTCGTTCCGGTCGGGCCCGGCGAGGACCTGCAGCGCGAGGGCGGCGTCCTCCACAGCGCGGCCGATGATTCCCACGTGATCGTTGCTCCACGACAGCGGCACGACGCCGACCGCGCTGATCCGGCCGTGGGTGGGCTTGAAGCCCACCACTCCGCAGTACGCGGCGGGGCGCAGCACCGAGCCCACCGTCTGGGAGCCCAGCGCGAGGAACGCCATGCGCGCGGCTACCGCGGCGGCCGAGCCCGAGGACGACCCGCCGGGGGTGTGATCCACGTTCCACGGGTTGCCGGTGGGGCTGGGGTCCATGAGGGCGAAGGTCGTCGTGGTCACCTTGCCGAGGATCACCGCGCCGGCCGCGCGCAGCCGCGCGACCGAGGCGGCGTCGGTATCGGGCTGCCGGTGCGCGAACGCGTTCGCGCCGCAGCGCGTGGGCATGCCGGCCACATCGAAGATGTCCTTGAGCGCGACCGGCACGCCGTGCAGCGGCCCCAGAAAGGCGCCGGCCGCCGCTTGCTCGGCCCGCTCGCGGGCGACGCGCCGCGCGCCCTCGCGGTCCAGGTGCACCCACGCCTTCACCGACGGCTCGGCGCGATCGATCCGCGCCAGGCACGCCTCCACCAGGTCCACGGGGGACAGCACACGCGCCCGCACCCGCCGCGCCGCCTCCGCCGCGCTCAGCTCAGCCCATCCGGATTGCGTCAATGAATGGCCTCCAGGACCTCGGCAACCACCTCGAAGCGGCCGAAGGACGGCATGAGATACGCGCCCGCGTAGTGGCGGCGCACCTGTGCGATCAGCTCCTGGCCCATCGCGATGCCCGCGCGGAGGCCGCGCTCCCCCGCGTCGCGCATGCGGCCGCGCACGCCGTCGGGCACGGTGATGCCGGGCACCTCGTTGTGGAGAAACTCGGCGTGCCGGGAGGAGTGTAGCGGGAGGAGGCCCACCACCACCGGGACGGGCGGGCGCGTCCGCGCGAAGAAGCGCTCGAGCACCTCGAGGTCGTACACGGGCTGGGTCTGCACCCAGCGCGCGCCCGCCTCTACCTTGGCCAAAAAACGCTCCATCTCTCGAGACGGCTCTTCGGCGGCGGGGTTCAGCGCGGCGCCGACACAGAACGCGGTGGGCTCGCCCACCGAGTTGCCGGTCGCGTCCAGCCCCTGGTTCATGCTGGTGAGCACGCGGATGAGGCCGATGGCGTCCACGTCGAACACCGCGGTGGCATTGACGTAGTCGCCGGTGCGCGGCGGGTCGCCGGTCATCGCGAGGATGTTGCGGATGTCCATGGCGTGGGCACCGAGCAGGTCTGCCTGGATGCCCATGAGGTTCCGGTCGCGGCAGGTGAAGTGCATGGTGATGTCGAGCCCGGTGGCCTCGCGGACCAAGATCGCCGTGGGGAGCACGGACATGCGCACGCGGCCGAGCGAGCCGTCGTTGATGTCCACGATCTCGACACCACGTTCTTTCAGAAGCTTGGCGCCTTGCACCAGCTTCTCGATGTTGTGCCCGCGCGGAGGGTCGAGCTCCACCGAGACCATGAAGTCGCCCTCCGCGACCTTGCGGGCCAGGCGGGTCGGCGGCGCGGCGGTCACGAGCCCCGCCGATTCGCCCGCCTCGCGGATGACGCGCACATTCCGGCCGGAGGGCGCCGCGCTTCGCTGGGGCGCGAGCCGGTCCAGCGCCTCACGCATCGCACGGATGTGCTGGGGCGTCGTGCCGCAGCACCCGCCCACGATGCGGGCGCCCGCCCCGATCATCCGCGCCGCGTAATCGGCCATGTAGGTGGGCGAGGAGAGATACATGAGCCGCTCTCCGACCCGGCTCGGCAGGCCCGCGTTCGGCTGAATGACGAGCGGCAGCCCGCCCGCCTCCGGCACCATGACCTCGAGCACGTCGTAGAGCACGCTGGAGCCGACCGAGCAGTTGGCGCCGATCGCCTGCACCGGCAGCCCGCGCAGCACGCCCACCACCTCGACGGGCCCGCGCCCGAGATAGGTCACTCCCTCCTCGGTGAACGCGAACGTGGCGACGATGGGCAGATCGCTCAGCGCGCGGATGGCTTCGACGGCCAGGCGCGCCTCGACGAGGTCGGACATGGTCTCGACGACGAACCCGTCCACCCCGCCTTCGATCAGGCCTTCCGCCTGCTCCGCGAAGGCCGCGCGGGCCTCATCGGGCTCGATGGAACCGAGCGGGGCCAGGTACTTTCCCAGCGGGCCGATGGAGCCCAGCACGAGCACGTCGCGACCCATCGTCTCGCGCACGTCGCGGGCGAGCTTGGCCCCCCGGAGATTGATCTCGCGCACGCTGCTCGCGAGGCCGTGCACCCCGAGCTTGAAGCGATTGGCCCCGAACGTGTTGGTCTGGATGCAGTCGGCGCCGGCCGCGATGTACTCGGCGTGGATGGCCTGCGGGAGCTTGGGCTCGTTGACGTTGAGCACGTCGAAGCAGGCGTCCAGTGACACGCCGCGCGAGTAGAGCGCCGTCCCCATGGCCCCGTCGCAGAGGAGCGGGCGCTCGCGCAGGCGCTCGAGGAAGGGGGCGGCCATCGCGTCAGGCGCCCGCGGCCCGCGCCGCGCCCGATGCGGATCGGCGCTCGGCGAGCGCCAGCGCCACGCGGGTGACGACCTGATCGGGGCCGAGCGCGGTCGTGTCCACGGTGATGTCGGCCTGGCGGTAGTAGGGCTCGCGCGCGCGATAGAGCGCCTCCACCTCCTCGCGCGACCGGCTCGCCAGCATGGGCCGCTCGTCGCGGGCGCGCCGGGCGCGCTCGTAGAGCACGGCGAAGTCGCCGGCCAGCCACACCACGGTCCCGAGGGCGCGCAGGGCCTCCGGGACACCCTCACGGCACGGGAGCCCCCCGCCGGTGGCGATCACGTCTCCCCGCTTGAGGGCCAGAAGCCGTACCGCATCGAGCTCGGCTTCGCGGAAATGGGCCTCACCCTGGGTGGCGAAGATCTCGGGAATGGACCGCCCCTCCCGGGCGACGATCATGTCGTCGGTCTCGATGAAGCAGCGGCCCAGTTTCCGCGCGAGCAGGCGCCCCACCGAGGATTTGCCGGCCCCCATGAAGCCGACCAGGATGACGTTGTCCATGTCCTTGCCATCCTAGCAGATTCGCGCGGTTCCCCCTCGCACCCGGGCCACCACATCCTCCATGCGATAGCCGTAGATCTGGGGCGGCTCGGCCCCCGCGGCGGCCAGCCAGCAATCGAGCTGGCTGCGGTGGTGCACCTCGTGCTCGACCATGGCCATCAGAAAGCGCCAGATCCGCGTGGGGTGGCCCTCGAGATCGGTGATCGTGGCCTCGAGCCGGCCGTCCGGGACAATCGCCAGGCGCGCCATCTCCTCCGCGTGCACGCGTTCCAGCAGAGCCCGCGTGGCCGGCAGATCCAGCTCGGGCCCCGGCTCCAGATCGTCCGTCCAGCGATCGTCCACGACGCGGGCGACGAAGAACCGCTCGGCCCCGGCCAGGTGCCGGACGATGGCGCCCGCGGTGAATTCATCCCGCCGGGGCCGCCAGCCCGCCAGCTCGGGCGTAAGCCGGTCCACCGCCGTCCATGTGCGGCGGCGCACGCCGTCGAAGTACCGGATGAACTCGGCAACCGAGCGGATCATCGCCGCACGGTGGTCAGGGCGGGCGCGCGCCGGTATGCACAGTCGCGCATCCAGCAGCGGCGGCACTGAGTGAAGTAGTGATCGACACGGGCCGCCGGCCCCACGCCGACGAGGAACGTAATGGTCTTGGCGGGCAGCATGAAGCAGGCGTGGTTCAGCGTGACGCCGATCGGCGCGCCGGGGCACAGGGCGAAGAGCTGTCGCTGCTCCGCCGTGTCCCAGCCCGCATATCCCGGGCTCACCCGGTTCGTCACCTTGACGCCCTCGGCGAGGCCCGCCTGGCAGAGGACGTCGTTGACGTATTCCGCGAGACTCTCCACCGCCGCCGAGCCGACGCTATCGAGCATCACCGCCAGCGGGAACTCGCGCGCGTCGAAGAGGGCCCGCACACGGGCCTCGATGGCGTCGCCGATCGTGCAGATCCCCGCGCCCACCGCTTCGAGCGAGCCCCAGAGTCGCCCGATCTCCGGGATGGTGAGGGTGACCCCCGCCGCGTCGATCGTGTGGGGGCCCTGGCCGGTGACGGGGACCGCCCGGTACACCGCCCGGGGCGTCATGAGGGTCTCGCCGAGGGCGAGGGCCTCGTCGAAGATGGCGCGCACCTCGGGGGACGGAACGTCGAGGCCTTTCTTGTAGCCCTGGAAGCGAAGGACCTCGTCGGGGTCGACGCGAAGGGCCAGGTGCTCCAGGACGGCGGGCCCGTCGGTGCGGGCCGACAGCACGCGGCTCACCGCTTGCGGCGCGCTCGAACGATCTCGGCGATGAGCCGGATATGCTCGGGGCCCGAGCCGCAGCAGGCGCCGACGATGTTGCAGCCGGCGTCGAGCAGCGCGGGATAATCCTTGGCCATCGCCTCGGGGCCGAGCTCGTAGGTCGTGGTGTCACCGGTCGTGATCGGCAGCCCGGCGTTGGGATAGGCGATGAGGGGCGCGTCCGTCACCGCCCGCATCTCGCGGATGATCGTGATCGCCCGATCGGGACCGCGCCCGCAGTTCATGCCCACGATGTCGGCGCCCGCAGCAAGCAAGGTGCGCGCGACATCTGCCGGGCTCTCGCCCCACATGGTGCGGTCGCGGTCGTGCATCTCCTCGTACTGGAAGAACATGGTCGCCATCACGGGGAGGTCGGTCACGGCCTTGCACGCGGCGATGGCGGCGGTGGCCTCCTGCGGGAACATCATGGTCTCGACGGCGAAGATGTCGACACCGCCCTCGGCGAGCGCGGCCGCCTGCTCCTTGAACGTCTCGAGATACTCCCCGTCGGTGGCGATGTTGTCGCCCACGCCGTACTCGGCGGGCACGCACGAGGTGGGGCCGATGGAGCCGGCCACCCAGCGGCCGGGCGGGCACACCGAGCGGGCGAGGTGCGCGCCCTTGACGTTCAGCTCGCGGGTCCGGTCGCCGATCTTGTACTCGTTGAGCTTGAGGCGGGTGCCGCCGAACGTGTTGGTCTCGACGAAGTCCGAGCCCGCGGCGAAATAGCCTTGGTGGATGCCGCGCACGACGTCGGCGTGCGTGTCGTTCCACAGCTCGGGGCAGGCCCCGTTGAGGAGCCCGGCGTCGAAGAGCGCGGTGCCGTATCCTCCGTCGAACACGAGCAGCTCGCCCGCCTTCACGCGTTGCACGATCTCCCAGCCGGGGGACGTGCTCATGCGGCGGCCTGCACGCCGAGGAGCTCTTTGGCTCTGACGACGGCGAGGGTGGAGTCGCGCGCGTACCCGTCGGCGCCGATCTCGTCGGCGTAGGTCTGGCTGACCGGCGCGCCGCCGATCATCACCTTGACCCGCTCGCGCAGCCCCGCCTTGGCGAGCGCGTCGATCGTGCGCTTCATGGCGGGCATGGTCGTGGTCATGAGGGCGGAGATTCCCACGATCTGCGCGTTGTGCTCGGTCACCGCGGCCACGAACTTCTCGGGAGCCACGTCGCGGCCGAGGTTCACGACCTTGAAGCCGGCCCCCTCCAGCATCATGGCGACCAGGTTCTTGCCGATGTCGTGGAGATCGCCCTGCGCCGTCCCGATCACCACCACGCCGAGGTCCTGCTGTTCGCGCGCGGCCGCGGTGATGAGGGGCTTGAGGAGATCGAGGCCGGCGTACATGGCGCGCGCGGAGAGCAGGACCTGGGGCACGTAGTACTCATTGCGCCGAAACTTTTCCCCCACGACGTCCATCCCCGGGATCAGGCCGCGGAAGATAAGCGCCTTCGGATCCATGGCGAGGGCGAGACCTTCCTGCGTCTTCTTCGCCACCGTGTCCTTGTCGCCGAGGATCAGGGCGCGTGACATGGTGGGGTAGTCGAACTCGGCCGCGGGGTCACTCATGCAGGGGTCGCCACCCCCCGCCCCTTCGTGCTGGGATACCCCGCGCGCGTCCACGCCCCCATGCCGCCCGCCACGTTGAACCAGGCCGCGGGCACGCCCTCGCGGGCCAGCGCGCTGATGGCGAGGCTCGAGCGCAGCCCGCCCGCGCACACCACGGCGATCGGGCGCCCCGCGGGCAGCTCGGCGCGCCGACGCACGATCTCGGCGAGCGGCACGTGCTGCGCGCCCTCGATGTGCCCCTCGTCCCACTCGAAGGGCTCCCGCACATCGACGACGACGAGGTCGGGCCGCTCTTCTCGCATCGTGGCGAGGTCGTGGACGCTGATCTGCGGCACCTCGGTCACCGGGAGACCCTGGTTCTTCCAGTCGCCCATGCCCCACTGTAGATGCCCCGCCACGTCGTCGAGCCCCACGCGGCCCAGGGCCTGCACGGCATGCGCGAGGTCGGTGGGCCCGCCCGCGACGAGGAACAGCGGCCGGTCACCGGCGACGAACATGCCCACGCGGTTGGCGAACTGCGGACCGTCGACCCACACGTTGATCGCGCCCGGAATGTGACCCGCGCCGAACTCCTCGGCGGTGCGCACGTCCACCACCACCGCGCCCTTGTCGATGGCCTCGCGGGCCTGCACGGCGGGCAGCGGCCGCGGCTCGCCCGTCGGGGGGAGCGCCCGGGCACGGTTGCGGGCGATGATGCGGTCGAAGTTCGGCGGCTTCGGAGGAAGCCCGGTCATGAGGGCGCGCACGAACTCATCCTCGGTCCCTGCGCGCAGGGCCAGGTTGAACCGCCGCTCGAAGCCGATCGTCGACGCCGTCTTGCTGGACATCGCCCGACCGCAGGACGAGCCCGCGCCGTGCGCGGGGTACACCTCGACGCTGTCGGGCAGCGCCAGGAGCCGCGACGTCAGGCTGCGGTAGAGCGTCGCCGCGGCGCGCTCCCCCCCGAAGTCGGGTCGCCCCACGTCGCCGATGAAGAGCGTGTCGCCGGTGAGGACGAACCATGGCTCGTCGCCGCGGGACCGGTCGGTGACCACGAGACACACGCTATCGGGTGTGTGGCCGGGGGTGTGGAGCACGCGGAGGCCGACGTTGCCGACAACGATCTCCTGGGCGTCCTCGATCGGGGTCGTGCGGAAGGCCGCCTCGGCAGCGGGGTGGAGGAGGATCCGGGCCCCGGTCTTCTCCGCCAGGGCCTGATTGCCGGAGACGTGGTCGGCGTGGATGTGGGTATCGACGATCTCGGTGATGGTCAGGCCCTTGCGCCGGGCCAGGGCCACGTACTCGTCCACCCGATCACGCGCCGGATCCACCACCGCCGCCTGGCCCGCCTGACCACAGCCGATCAGATACGAGAGGCAACCCGCCTCCTCGTTCAGGATCTGCTGAAAAATCATCGCTCGGATTGTCCCACATGGCTCCCGGGGGGCGCAAGGCCGGAGGCCCGGAAAGCCCCACCGGACTTGTAGGAACTTGACCGGGCCGATGCAGTTACACTAGAGTCACCAAAATCGACAGCGTCGAACTATGGGAGGCAGGCGAGGTCGAATGCGGCTGAAGATCCTAGGAGCCTTTGGTAGTGATGGGCAGGGCCAGCGGCCGTCGGCTTTTCTGGTCGACGATCGGGTTCTGGTCGACGCCGGAACCGTCGGCGGCGCCCTCTCGGTCCCCGAGCAGACGGCCATCACGCACGCCCTCATCAGCCACGCCCATCTCGACCACACCGTAGGCCTGGCCTTCCTTACCGACAGCCTGGCGATGGTCGCGCCCGAGCGATCCGTGACCGCCTGCAGCATCGCCCCCGTCATCGACACGCTGCGCACCCACTGCTACAACGACGCCCTCTGGCCGGACTTCACCACCATCCCCACCCGCGAGAATCCTGTGCTCAAGCTGCGGGTGCTGCCGGAGGAAGGCGAGGCGCGCGTGGGTGACCTCTGGGCGACCCCGGTACTGGTGGACCACACCATCCCGACGACCGGGTTCATCGTGCACGACGGGGAGACCGGCTTCGTGTATTCCGGCGACACCGGCCCCACCACACGAATCTGGGAGGTCGCACGCGAGATGCGCGGTCTCAAGGCCCTGGTGGTCGAGACCGCGTTCCCGAACCGGCTCGACGGCCTCGCGCGCGCCTCGGGCCATCTCACGCCGGCGAAGCTTCGGGAGGAGATGCGGAAGATGCCTTCCGATCTCCCGATCTGGATCTTCCACGTCAAGCCGCAGCTCTACCAGGAAACAGCGGCCGAGCTGGCACAGATCGATCCCACCCGCATTCACATCCTCGAGCAGGGCAAGACCTACACCTTCTAGCAGTCCTTGCCGTCTGACGCGATCAGGCGCCTGCAGGCGGGTCTACGACGGGAGCGGCGCGTCGATCAGGCGGGTCAAGGAATCCCGGAACGGAAAGAGGCTAAATATGCCGCCCGTATGAATGAAACAGATACGCTGTCCAAGCGCCTTGGGATCCTTCTCGAGCGTCGTCAGGAGCCCGGTGAACGCCTTCGCCGTGTAGACGGGGTCGAGGATCACGCCCTCTTCCCGGGCCAGGCGCACGATGGTGCTGAGCTCCCCATCACCCACCGCCGCGCGTCCCACCCCCTGATGGCCGTCGAGCAGATGAATGGACTTGGGCACCTCGATGGCGAAGCCGAAGCGCCGGATGGCCTTGGCCATCGTGTGCTGGACGTGCTCCCGGACGCGCGCGGCCGGCCAGGCGATGGGGATGCCGACGATCTCGCTGGGGAGGCCGGCGAGCTGCTTGCCCATCAGCAGGCCGCCCTGGCTGCCGCCGCTGTACACCGAGATCGCCACCGTGTCGAAGCGGGGGGCCCCGTGATCGATCTGGCCGGCCAGCTCCACCGCGCACTCGAGGTAGCCGAGGGCGCCGACCTCGTTCGAGCCGCTCTCCGGGATCACGTACGGGCGGTGCCGTCGCGCGCGAAGCTCGGCGGCCATCTCCTCCATCACCTCGTCCACCCGCTCCCACTCGGCGTCGGAGAGGTAGCGAACGTCGGCGCCGAGCAGCCGGTCCAGCAGGAGATTGCCGTCGTACGCGGCCGGCCGGGTCCCCTTCACCGCGAGCGCTGCGTTCAGACCGAGGCGCGCGGCCACCGCGGCCACCGCGCGGCAGCAATTGGACTGCAGCGTGCCGCACGTGATGAGGGTGTCGGCGCCCTGCGCGAGGGCATCGCCGATGAGGAACTCGAGCTTCCTGACCTTGTTACCCGACTCCAGCAACCCGGTCAGGTCGTCGCGCTTGACGAAGAGCTCGACGCCGAGCCGCCGCGAGAGCCGCTCGAGCTTGAGGATGGGTGTCGGCGCCAGCGCGAGAGGGAGGCGAGGCGGAACCGGCATGAATCGATCGTAGCACGCACGATCGCTTGTTCCTCATGGTTGGCGGCTCACGGCTGACAGCTCGGGCACCAGTAGGTGGAGCGGTCCCGCAGTGACTCCACCTGGATGGGCGTGCCGCACCGCGGACACCGCTTGCGCGCCCGGTGGTGGACGTGGAGGAAGTCGCGTTTCGGCTCGCCGCGGAGGGGTCCGGCGCCGACGCGCGTCCGGAGGGCCTCGGTGGCCGCGGCCAGCGTCACCCCGGTCGCGGCATGGACGCGGGCGATCTCCTCCTCGCTCATGAGAGACGCCGTGCGGCGGGGCTTGATCCGGGCCTCCCACAGGATCTCGTCCGCGTAGGCGTTGCCCAGCCCGGCGATCAGCCGCTGATCACAGAGCACGGTCTTGATGGGCCAGAGCTTGTTCCGGGCGCAGAGTGCCCGGAGCGCCGCAGGGGTGAAGCCCGGGCCGGCGGGATCGAGACCGCCGCGCTCGCGCCGGTCCAGCCCGACCCACATCTTGGCTTCGCCGGGCCTCAGCAGGTCGAAGCTCTCGTCGGAGAAGACGAGCCGGGCGCCATCCTCGCGCCCGAGTGTGAGCACCGGCAGCGGCACGGGCACCGTGTCGCCGGGCTCGACCCAGAAGGGCGCGCCCCCGAGCATGAGATGCACGTCCACGCGCGGACCGCCCTTGAGCCCGATGGCGAGGGTCTTCGCTCGCCGCGCGACGTCGGCAACCGACCGGCCGCGCACCGCCGCGACGAACACCTCCTCCGTCACGCCCCGCAGCGCGCGCGCCTGGTGCACCGTCACCGCGGTGATCCCGTGACCGACCAGGCACGGGGCGAGGGCCTCCGCGTAGACCGTCAGCTCGGGAAGCTCGGCCACGGCGCGGGGCCGGGCGGCCTAGGAGGCGTGCTCGCGCTTGAGGGTCGCGGCGATGGGAGCGAAGTCGTAGGCCGGGAACACCTGGTAGCGGAAGGCGCCCCACGCCTTCTGCTCCATGTAACGGTTAAGGCTGCGCACCTTGTCCGCCTCCACCCGGAGCGTGATGATGAAGCCGTAGGACATCGCCACCACCCAGGACACCAGCTCGCTCCCCTCGGGCGGGAAGTCGCGATAGAAGCCGGTCTTCCGGAGATGTGCCATGATCTCGTCGAGGGTCTTGGACTGGTCGTGGTGCAGCAGGACCGTGAGCAGCACGCGATTGTCGTCAACCATGGCGTTCCTCCCGGGAGCGAACTGTTGCGCGCGCCGAGGTGCTTGTCAATAATGTGACGCGCGTGACCTCCGACCGCGAGACGCTGGCGAACGCCCGGCTCTGGCTCGCCTTCGCCAGCATGCTCTTCGTCTCCGGCATCACCAACGTGTTTCCGGTCTTCTTCCCGGCGCTGCTCGCCGAGTTCGGTGGCTCGCGCGGCGCGACCGCGGCCACGGCGTCCCTCTGCTGGATCGGCGGAGCGGTGCTCGGCCCCATCGCCGGCTTCCTGGTGGCCCGCGGCAATCCCCGCGCCGTCGCCATGACCGGGCTGATCGGCGCCGCCGCGGGCATGCTGCTGGGGACGGCCGCGCCCACGCTGACCGCCTTCGTGCTTGCGGTGGGGATCGGCGCGGGCATCGGCGTGGGGCTCACCGGCATCGCCACCCAGGCCTCGCTGCTCGCCGACGTCTACCACCGGCGGCGCGGCGTGGCCATGGGCATCGCGTTCTCGGGCTCCATGGCCGCATACGCCCTGGCGCCCCTCATCCATTCGCTGATCGAGCGGGCGGGCTGGCGGGCGACGCTGGGGCTCTACGGGGGATCGGTCTGTGTGCTGATTCCCCTCGCCTGGCGCATCCTCCCCACGCGCCTCAACAGCGCGCCCGCGCCGGGGACGCGCGCCATCACGGGGTCGGTGTCCTCGGTGAGCCAGATCCTGGTCTCCGCGCCCTTCGCGATGCTCTTCCTCGCCTTCACCACGCCCCCGATGTTCGGATACCTGGCGACCACGCAGCACGCCCTCTACTTTCCCGCCCGTGGGCTATCCCCGGAGGAGGCGTCCATCATGCTCGCGGTGGGCGGCATGCTCTCGGCGAGCGGTCGCATGCTGGCGGGCGTGGCCGCGGACCGGCTCGGCGCGGCGTCCACGGGCTTTCTCTCGTTCTCCCTGTCCCTGCTCGGGATGGCCTGCCTCTTCGCCTTCGAGGCATGGCCGCTGCGCGTGCTCGCCTACGGCTACGTGCTCTTCCTGTTCCTGCCTCTCGGCAGCCGCGCCACGATCTTCTCCGTGCTGGTGAGTCGCATCACGCCGCCCGCGCACTACGGGGTGATCTTCGGCATCCTCGGCATCGGCAACAATCTGGGCGCGGCGGCGGGCCCGTGGCTCTCGGGCGCGCTCTACGACCGGACGGGCTCCTACGGGGCGATCTACCTCTGGGCGGCCGGCGTCGGCCTCTTCGGTCTGGCCACGCTGACAGCGTTCGTGCTCATGACCGGCGGGGCACGCCGCACAGGGTGACGTACCGGTCGAGACCATGTCCCAAAGGGGTGGAGACCAGGTCCCCAAAGAGTTGGGTGACCGCAAGGTCACCCCACCTTACAGAGGTCGTCGCTCGCGACGACCGTAGATCAAATCAAGAAATCGCCGCTACGCGAGCTTTTTCATGAGCGCCGCGTACTGGTCCACGAGGGGCAGCACGGTGTCGCGGCCCGCGGGCGGCAGTGCGAAGATGGCGCGGGCCACGCCGGCCTCGCGGAGGGCGGCGAGGCGCGCCTCTTCGGGGCGCGCGCCGAACAGGGACACCGTGACGGTGGCGGGATCGCGCCCCACCTTCTCCGCCCGCGCCTTGAGATCGGCAATGCCGTCGGCGATGGGCTCGCGGGTGGCGAGCGGCAGCCAGTGCCCGTCGAACTCGGCCGCGCGCTGACGGGCGTGCGGCCCGACGCCGCCCATGAGGATGGGCGGATACGGCTTCTGCACGGGCTTGGGGTACGACCAGATCTTGTCGAAGCTCACGTGCTTGCCGTGATACTCGGCCTCGTCCTTGGTCCAGATCTCCTTCATGGCGGCGATGCGCTCGCGGAGCACCTTCCAGCGGTCGGCGAAGACGGTCCCGTGGTGCTCCATCTCTTCGGCGTTCCAGCCCCCGCCGATCCCGAAGAGGAGACGGCCCCGCGAGATCCAGTCGAGGCTGGCCACCTCCTTGGCGAGCGTGATGGGATCACGCTCGATCACCAGGCAAATGCCGGTGCCGAGCTTGATGCGGCTCGTCGCCGCGGCCGCCGCGCCGAGCGCGACGAAGGGATCGAGGGTGTGCCAGTACTCCTTGGGGAGCGGCGTGCCGCCCGGGAACGGCGAGCGGCGGCTCGCCGGGATGTGCGTGTGCTCCGGCACCCAGAAGGACTCGAAGCCGCGGTCCTCGAGCGCGCGGGCCAGCTCGTCGGGGCGAATCGCGTAGTCGGTGGCGAACATGAAGCAGCCGTAGTGCATGGGGACCCTCTCTTCAGCGGGGCGTGCGCGCGAGGTAGGCGGCCAGCGCGGCGCTCTCGCGCTGCTGGAAGCGCACGGCGACGCGCAGCTGCTCGACGTACTGCTCGAGCGTCTTGCCGCCGAGCACGATGCCGTGGGACGGGAAGAACTCGTTCACGTCCTGCTCCCACTCGGGGCTGATCAGCGCGGTCACGCCCTCGTACATGCGCCGATACGCGCTCCCCGGGTACTGCTTGGCCATCGTCTGCCAGTGCTCCTTGACGAAGTCCCAGGCGGGCCCGCGCGAGTGCACGCCGCCCAGCATGGCCCGCAGCAGGAAGGGCGCGTCCTGGCTCCGCACCTCCCCGTTGATCGTGCGCTGGAGGGTCTGCGTGATGAGGGCCGGATCGCGGAACGCGCCCAGCGCGAAGAGGAAGCGCTGCTCCTCCTGGGGGGTGCGCGCGGTGCGGAAGCGCTGGAGGAACTCCGCATACTCGGCGGCGCCGCCCACCGTCGCGACGATGCTGATGACCGCGGGCAGGATGTTCGGGTCGGCCGCGCCCTCGTCCTCGACGTAGCGCGCGTAGAGCGCGCGGGCCTGGGCCTGGGTCTCCTCGTCGTTCCCCAGGGTGCCGAGGACGCGGATGAGATCGCCGCGGAGCTGCCGGACCAGCTCGCTTTCGCCCGGCTCCGCCTCCCACCCGAGGCGGGCCGCCGCGAGCCCCACCCGGTGCCGGACGAAGGTTTCGAGGCCGCTGCGCGCCGACTCCGGGATCACCCGGTTGACGAAGGCGAGCGAGCCGGCGAGCACCGTCCAGACGTTGCGGTCGGTCTCCTCACGGAACTTCCCGGTCAGGTCGAGATAGTCCGCCGCCGACATGTGGCCGGCCTGCGTCACCGCGAACGCGTCGCTGACGACGTTGAAGCGCTCGATGGGCGCGGCCTTGCCGATGGAGCGCGCGAGCTTCTTGAGCATGGCGGGCGCGAACGCGACGCGGTAGAAGCCGTGGCCACCCGCATTCGCCAACGCCCAGTCGGGCACCGCGGGCAGGGCCACGCGCGTCTCCGGCCCGTCGAGGAGCAGGCGCTTGTCCACCCAGCCGCCCTTCACCGACGCGCGGAGATTGATCGGGATGCGCCACGGCTCGCCCGCCGCGCCGTCGCCGGCGTCATCACCCAGATACAGGAAACGCCGCTGGGAGAGCTTCACGCCCATGCCGTCGGGCTCCACCGTCACCAGCGGATAGCCGGCACGGAAGATCCAGCCGTCCATCACCTCGGGGATGGGCTGGCCGGAGGCGGCGCCCAGCGCCTTCCAGAGATCGGTGGTCTCGGCGTTGGCGTACGGGTGCTCGCGCAGATACCGGCGCACGCCCTCCCGGAACACCTCCGGACCCAGGTACTGCTCGAGCATGCGGAGCACGGAGGCGCCCTTCTCGTAGGTGAGGAGGTCGAACATCGCCTCGCATTCCTTGGGCTCGCGCACGGGAAACTCGATGGGCCGGCTGGCGAGCAGCCCGTCCACGCCCATCGCCGCCGCACGGGACACGCCGAAGTTCGTCCAGCGCTCCCACTCCTTCTTCCACGCGTCGACCGCGAGCATCTCCATGAAGGTGGCGAAGGCCTCGTTGAGCCAGATGCCGTTCCACCACGCCATCGTGACGAGGTCGCCGAACCACATGTGTGCCAGCTCGTGCGCCACCACGTCGGCCACGCGCTCGAGCTCGGCGTGCGAGGCGCTCTTCTCGTCCGCGAGGAGCGCGGTCTCCCGGAACGTGATCGCGCCCAGGTTCTCCATCGCGCCCGCGGCGAAGTCGGGGATGGCGAGGAGGTCCACCTTGTCACCCGGGTACGGGATCCCGTAGTACTTCTCGAAGAAGTCCAGCGAGAACGCCGCGCAGTCGAGCGCGAAGCGGCCCAGGTGCGTCTTGCCGGGCACCGCCCACACCCGGAGCGGCGTCGCGCCCACCATGACCGGGGCCGTCGCCTCGAGCTCGCCCACCACGAGCGCCACCAGGTACGTGGACATCTTGATGGTGTCGGCGAAGCGCACGACCTTGCGCCCGTCCCCCGTCGGCTCCTCGGACACGATCGCGGTGTTGGAGATGGCGGTGAGCCGCTCCGACACGACCAGGGTGACGGAGAAGACCGCCTTGAACGCCGGCTCGTCCCAGCACGGAAAGGCCCGCCGGGCGTCGGTGGCCTCGAACTGGGTGGCCGCGATGGTGTGCACCCCGCCCGCGGCGTCCCTGTAGGTGCTGCGGTAGAAGCCGTGGAGCTTGTCGTTGAGGGTGCCGGTGAAGCCGAGCACGAGCTGCCACGCGCCCGGGGTCAGCGGAGACGGGAACAATAGCCGGGCGCGCTCGTGCGTCTCGTCGAGAGCGGCGCTGCCCTGCACCACCGTGCCGCTCGGGTCGCGCGCGGCCACCGATTGGATCGCGAGCTCGGCGGCGTTGAGCACCACCTCCGTCACCGGCTCGGCGATCTCGACCTGCACCGTGGCCTCGCCGGTGAAGCGGGCGGCGTCGAGATCGGGCGTGAGCCGGATCTCGTACCGACGGGGGACAACGGATGTCGGCAGACGATAGTCCATGAACGTGGAGAATACCAGAGTCGGCGGGGTGACACACTTGACATCACTTCGGCGGCGGGCCCAAACTCCGTGAGCGTGAAAGATCTGGCGGACCGCGTGGCGGTGGTGACGGGGGGCGCGAGTGGCATCGGGCGCGCGCTCTGTCTCGCGCTCGCCGGCGCGGGGATGCATGTGGTGGTGGCGGATCTCGACGAGGCGGGCATGGCGGACACCGCCGCCGGCGTGGTCACGAAGGGACGCCGCGCGCTCACCGTCCGCACCGATGTGAGCCGTCTCGCCGACGTGCGCGCCCTCGCCGATCGCGCCTGGCAGGGATTCGGCGGCGTCCACGTGCTGTGCAACAACGCGGGCATCGCTCTCTGGGGCAGCCTCGACGCCGCGACCCACGCGGACTGGGAGTGGGCCATTGGTGTGAACCTGTGGGGGGTGATCCACGGCGTGGAAGCCTTCGTGCCGCGCATGATCGCCCAGAAGGCCGGCGGTCACGTCGTCAACACGGCGTCGATGGCCGGCCTCATCGCTTCCGAAGGGCTGGGCGTCTACAACACCACCAAGTACGCGGTGGTGGGGCTCTCGGAGACGCTCCAGAAGGATCTTCGCCGCCATGACATCGGCGTCTCCGTGCTCTGTCCCATGGGGGTAACCACGCAGATCCGTCAGAGCGCGCGCAACCGGCCGGCCGCCCTGCGCAACGCCGGCGCACCCGAATCCGGGGGCGAGGTCGAGCTGATCGGCCGCTATCTCTCCCCCGAGCACGTGGCGCAGCGCGTGCTGCGTGCCGTCCTCGACAACCGTCTCTACGTCATCACTCACCCGGAGGGGCTCGAGCCCCTCCGCCGGCGCTTCGCCCGTATGGAGAAGGCCATCCAGGAGTCTCAGTAGCCATGCGCTTCGAGCCAGTGGTCGGGTGGGGCAAGCTGCCCACGGGGTGGCACTACGTCGAGGTGGCGGGCGTCGCCGTCGACGCGAAGGACAACGTCTACTGCTTCACCCGAGGCGAGCACCCGGTGATCGTGTTCGATGCCGACGGCAACTTCCTGCGTTCCTGGGGCGAGGGGCAGATCCGGCGCGCCCACGGCATCTCGGTCGACGCCGAGGGCATGCTCTGGCTCACCGACGATCTGCACCACACGAGCCGCAAGTTCACGCCGGAGGGGAAGCTGCTCCTCACCATCGGCGACCCAGATTCGCCGTCCACGCTGCAGGGCGGCAAGCCCTTCAACCGCCCCACCCACGTCGCGGTGTGCCCGAAGACCGGAAACCTCTATCTCTCCGACGGCTACGGCAACTCCCGCGTCCACAAGTACGCGCCGGACGGCAAGCATTTGCACTCGTGGGGTGAGCCCGGCACCGATCCCGGCCAGTTCAATCTGCCCCACAACATCACCACCGACCGAAACGGGCTCGTCTACGTGGCGGACCGCGAGAACCACCGCGTCCAGATCTTCGACGGCGACGGGCGCTATCAGGGGCAGATCAACAACCTGCACCGGCCCTGCGGGCTCTACACCGACAAGCGGCAGGGAGACCTGCTCTACATCGGAGAGCTGGGGTCGGCGATCCCGGTGACCGACCACACGCCGAACATCGGCCCGCGCGTCACCGTGCTCGACGCCAAGGGCCAGCGCGTGGCGCGCTTCGGGGGACCGTTCGCGGGGGAGAAGCCGGGCGAGTTCACCGCTCCGCACAGCGTAGTCGTCGACTCGCGGGAGAACGTCTACGTCTCCGAGGTCTCCTGGACGGCGAAAGGCAATCTGGAACGCCCACCGCGGGAGATCCGCTCCCTTCAGAAATTCCGCCGAGCGGACTAGCTGTGAACTGCCACGAGATTGTCCGGGGCCACCAGGCGGCTGATGGGTGGTCGTCCCTGATGCGCGCCGTGTCCGCGCGCCCAGTTGTAGTAGTGGAGCCAGGCGGGCAAGGCGTCGGTCCGCTGTCGCGAGCTGGG
>DASTYT010000065.1 GCA_035764725.1 Candidatus Methylomirabilota bacterium
AGCCGCTCCTGCGTGCAGGCCGCCCCTTGCTCTCGCACGCCGTCGTTCAGCGAGTCACGGTGAATGCCTCCATCATGTCGTTATCCTCGTGTTCGACGATGTGACAGTGGTGCACGTAGGTCTGCGGCGGCTTCACCTTCGTGGGCAAGTCGAAGCTCCCCCGAATAGTGGTGAAGTAGCCAGGGTTCACCTTCACCGTATCCTTGAAGCCCCGTTCTTCGGGATCGGGTGGCACCATCGAGCCGGTCGCGAAGAGGGTCGGATCGTTTCCCCCCGGAGCGCCGTTCGGACCACGAAAGGCGGCCTGGTAGGCCGCGACGTCGAACGGGGTGCGGCCAATGACTTGGTGGGTGAAAAGGTGCGTGTGCATCGGATGGGTGTCCTCGGTCAAGTTGATGTAGACCCAGTCCTCGACCGTTCCGACGCGGGGGGTTTCTTTGTCGATCCCGAAATGGACGGCATTGAGGTTCAGGAACCAGTTTGCGGTCTCCGGTGCCACCTCGTTGAGCGTGATGTATCGGGTGCGGACGGGACTGGGTAGATCGGCGGCGCGCCCCGGAAGGCTCGCGGGGATCGTGGTCGGACCCGGCTGAGTGACCGTCGTCCCGACCCGGATCTGCATCACCGCCGTCAACGGCGGGGCCGGGGTCGCCACGGGAGCCGGCGGCCGGCTGTTTCTCAGCAGCAGGTTCTGGCCGGCAAATCCGCTGAAGTCGGCGAGCACGTCCGCCCGCTCAGCGGGGGCAAGCACGAGTCGCGACACCGGCACCGGCTCGTCCCATATGCCGCCCTCGGCGCCGATCTGCCGGAGGTTGACGCCCCCCATGTCGAGGGCGAGGATGCGCGCGTTGCAGCCGTTGAGGATGCGGAATCGGTACATTCGCGGCTCGACATTCAGGAATGGCCACACCTTGCCGTTGACCAGCATGACATCGCCGAAGTACTCACCGATCCATGTGACGCCAGGGATCGTGCTCGTCGGATAGAGGAATGTGCCATCCGGGTTGAACTGGCGGTCCTGGATGACCAGCGGGATCTCGTACGCTCCTCCCGGAATGCCGATGGCATTGGGCTCTTCACCTGTGTCGAACTGGTCGCGGATGAGGTAGGCAGCGGCCAGCCCGGCGAATACGTTCAGGCGTGTCGCGCCGAGGCCGTGATCGTGAAACCATAGCAGCGCGGCTGGCATTTGAGGCGCTTCGTTCGGGTACGAGACCGTCTGGGTCTTCCCCGTGCCGAAGCCATTCGGCGTGACCGCCGGATTTCCGTCGCTGTCGGCCGCGACGAATCCGCCGTGGAGGTGGGTCATGACACGAACCTGGTTTCCGAGTGGTGTCAGCCGCGTATCGACCGGGATCCAGGCCGGGTAGATCTCTGGGAGGTTGTTAGTATAGCTGACTCTGAGCGGCTTCCCGGTTTGCGCGACCACGGCCATCCCGAACGAGCCGGCCTGCCCATCGAGACCAGAGCCGTCGTCGTACGCCCACAATGGTGTGGGTGGCAGCGAAGGATGGAGTTGCCGCGCTAGGGGCCTTTGCGTGAACGAGTACTCGTTGCTGCCGCTCGGTGTCGCGACCACGATTCCGGCTCCCGGTAGCGGCACCGGTTCAACGAACTTTTGGAGGGGCGGCGAGGCGAATGTGGGGAGCGCGCGGGGCAGAAAGAGCGCGGCGCCGCCGAGGGCTCCATACTTGAGGAGAGTTCGGCGAGATAGTGTTCTCATAACGGCCACTCCTAACCCATCCGATCGATGTTGGTTCTCCCGACGAGTGGGTCCGGAACCCAATGTTCAGGGACCGTATGACGCGACTTAACGCATCACCCATCACCCCCTTCCACCAACACCCGCCGATGGCGCGATTCGGTAGGGCCAGACGGTCGAGGTGCTCTGGTCGCCGAGCGGTAGCCCGGCGACGCGAACGAGCGCAATCGAGCACAAGCGGGCAAGTGGCGGGCGAGGATATCGAGCGGCCATCTGGGGCTTGAGCAAAGCATACTGCGCCCCCTGAAAGGGGAGCATACATCAGCGCCATGCAGGCTGACAAGAATACTTCTGACCGCGCGGCATCCCGTCAGGCTCGTGCGAGCGCATAGGAACGATTAACGTCACCTCCGCGGGGGCGGCCGGCGTCGAGGCAGTCCGACCTCCCCCGTGAGCCCCGGTGGGGGGCCTGGAACGGTCGAGCCAGAGGCGCAACGCCCGAAATTGCGCTTCCATCCCAGGCGGGACGCGAACCAGCTCATTGAAGCCTAGGGTGGCGAACATCCTCGCGCGCCGGCGAGCCAGGTCGCGGTCCCTTGCAGATACGTCGGGAATTCGGCTCAGGCACTCGATCACCTAATCCTTCGGTGCCAGCCAGAACAACGTGCCGCCGCGCGCCCCTTGAATGGATATTCGCGGTCGTCCGGATCGTACGTCATAGTCTTGTCGGAACCGACACACCCCGGAAAGGTAAAGGCGCCTTCTAAGATCGCAACCTCAAATTCGCACTCTATGTGGTGGACTTCATCGTCTTGAGCATGCCCGATGACCTTCAAGCCCACGCGCATGAATTCGAGAGTCGCATGGGGTGAACGATCAGCCGTCATTAGGCCGAGACGTGGTCGTTGTAGGGGTCGGCGGTCCCAGTACAACGCCCACTGCCTATGGCCGGTGAGCACACGCTTGATGGTGTCGACTCCGACTGGCGAAGTCCCTTCCTGCTGCCCCTCGGCGGCGAGCGGCTCGGGGAGGAGGCTGCCGGTGATGCTCACGATGAACGCTCGCCGCTCCATCACTCGATCACCCGATCCGCCCGTAGGAGAAGCGACGGCCGGATCTTGAGGTCGAGGGCCTTGGCGGTCTTGAGGTTAATCACCAGCTCGAACCTGGTCGGCTGCTCGATGGGGAGATCAGCGGGCTTGGCTCCCTTGAGAATCCTATCCACGTAGTCCGCAGCGCGACGAAGAATGTCGGAGAGATGGCCCCGTACCCGAATGTGGCACGCAGGTCGGAGTAGGCCGGACTCATCGAAGGCAGCCGATGCTTGAGCGCGAGGTCCTCAATCCGCGCGCGCTCTCCGAAGAACACGGGCGAGCCGAAGAGCAGGACCCCCGCCGCCCGGCTTCGTGTTATGGCGACGAACGCGGCGTCGAAGTCTTAGAGCGGGCGGACCTCAACCTTCTAGACGATGGGGATAGTCCGGGTTGCCCGACTGGCCGCCTTCATCGACACCTCTCGACCCGCCACCAGGAGCACGTCGGGACGCTGCCCCGCCCCCGGCTCCAGTACTCAGAAGCACTTCCCCGAGCGCTTCTGCATTGTCGTACTGCCCCGGAGCTACTCCCGGTCGCACTCCGTTCCGGAGGCAGATTCAAGGTTAGCGAACTCGGCGTCGCAGCGTATCATCAGCGGGCATGACAGGCGTCCATGTGAGGGACGTGAAGATCCAAGAGACCCCGACGGGGGTTCGCCTGTCGGCGCGGCTCCAGGGTGGGTCGGAGCTGCCGCCGTCCCTCTGGTTCGAGGTGCCGGCAGCGTTCGCCGACGGGCTGAGCGCACGCGGGGATCCCTTCCTTCCAGTCTTGTTGCAGCGCGCGCTTCAGCGACCGGGCCCGATCGTGATCGAGGCGGAGGTCTCGCCTGAGCTGCTGGCATCGGCGCGCCGGGCCGCTGCGCTTCTCGAGACGTGGGGGCTCCCGCCGGGGCGCGTCCCTGGGGCCGTGGTCGAGATCCAGGCGCCGATGGGCGTCGCGACGCGCCGGGGGTCCGGAGTGGGCGCTTTCTTCTCGGGCGGCGTGGATTCCTTCTACACTGTGCTGAAGAACATCTCGCGATACCCCTCGAGCGATTCCCGGGCGATCACCCATCTCGTGATGTTGCATGGGTTCGATGTGCGGTCGGATGACGGCTCGCTCTTCGAGCGCCTCTCCGGACCGCTCCGGGAGGCGGCGGCGGCCCTGGGGAAGGGCTTCGTGACGATTCGGACCAATCTCCGGGAGCTCCTCGGCGACGACGACTTCGAGTTCACCCACGGCGTGGTGCTGGCCGGCGCCGGGCACGCCATGGCGGGGCTCTTCCACACGCTCTACGTCGCCTCCTCGTACCCCTATTCGGAGCTCAGGCCATGGGGCTCGCACCCGAATCTGGATCCGCTCTGGTCCAGCGAGCGGCTCGACTTCGTCCACGACGGAGCCGAGCGCAACCGACCCGAAAAGCTCGCGCTAATTGCGGGGAGTCCGGTGGCGCTCCGCGGGCTGCGCGTGTGCTGGATGCAGCGGGAGGCCTATAACTGTGGAAAATGCGAAAAGTGCGTCCGCACCATGCTGGGGCTAGCCGCTCACGGCGTGCTCGGGCAGGCTACCGGGTTCCCGTCACGGCTTGATCCGGAGGAGGTCGCGCGGATCTTCGTCCCCGAGTTCATTCGCATCCGGTGGGAGGACATCCGCCGCGAGCTCGCGACCAGGGAGCCCGCGCTCGCGCGCGCGGTCGCGCGGGCGGTGGCACGGAGTGAGCGGCTGGACACCGTGTGGGGGATCCTCTCGCGGATCGGGCTCACGCGTGAGCGCGCGAAGGCGATCGATCGCGCCCTGCTCCGGGGCGCTGTGCTGGACGGGTGGCGCCGCCTAAACGGGAGGTAGCGCTCGAGCTCCGCGGCGCCTGCTCTTCGGCGGGCCGCGCATAGCCCATGAGGTGGTGACCCCGGGGGGATTTGCTCGAATGTGGGAACGGCAAGTCCGCGTCGGACTTGCGGTTGCCTAATTTGGCCGCCTTGGGCCATCGCACGGCGTTGAGGAGCTGGACGCTCCCACCACGGCTCACCATTCAGTCTTCGCTACTTGGACGTCTACGACGAGGAGCGCCGCTGGGCCTGGGAGCGCGGGCTGGACGACGGCGCGCGCCGCAAGATCTTCCACGACAACGCGCTGCGGTTCCTTCGCTGAGGAAAGGGCGGTGGGCCCCCTGCTCTACGACACACCCTGCTTGCTGGGCCGCATCATAAGCACGGGGATCTCAGCCTGCCGCAGCACCGCCTCCGCGACCGAGCCGAAGAGGAGGCGGCTGAAGCCGCTCCGCCCATGGGTCGTCATGGCGATGATGTCCGCCTTGGTATCACGTGCCGCGGCCACGATCTCCGCCACCGGCTCTCCACGCCGGACTTCCGGTGTGACTCGCACCCCTTGCACCTTGGCAGCGACTCGGGCTAGATACTCCCGCCCCTCGTTCAGCCGCGCCTCAACGTCGTAGACCGTGAAGTGCTTCGTCCCCTCGATGGCCTGCGGCGCAATCGGTGTTATCACGTACACCAGCACCACCTCCAGCGCGAGCGGGGCCGCGATCTGGAGAATGAAGGGCAGGATTCCCTCAGACAGGGGTGAGCCGTCCACCGGAACGAGAACGCGCTTGTACATTCCTGCCTCCGTGTTGATCGGAATTGCTCCAGGGCGAGTCTATGGACGATCGCCGGTCTCCGCAAGATCGCAGCCCCCTGGAAGTTTTTCAGTGCCGCCGCCGCCAACAGCGCCATGCGGCCGGGAGTCGAGTGGAGAGGACATATCGGATTTCCAGGAACGCGAATATGACGAGAACAAGGTAGGTCATTCCCCCCATCTGGGTCACGCCTGGCGGGAGGTCTCCGCCGAACCACCACACGAGGACGGTAACCAGTCCAACACCCGCGAGGACCTTCAGCCCTGGACAGCCAGGAGGTACTCCGGGCCGTCGACCGCGCCGCGCTCCGCCAGCGCGTGGAAGCGACCCTGCGTGCGGAGGGGTGGGTGGGCCTGCTGCAGGCGGAGATCCCACGGGCTAGGCAGCTCCTCGCCAAGCTCTTGGTGGGGCGCCTGACCTTCACCCCACGCACGGGCGCCGAGGGCCGCTACTACGAGGTGACGGGGCGCGGCCGATTGGACCCGATACTTTCCACGGTGTTGCCGCTACCCCCGGCGTTGGTGACCCCGGCGGGATTCGAACCCGCGATCTCGACCTTGAAAGGGTCGCGTCCTTGGCCAGGCTAGACGACGGGGTCCCTGGGCGTGCCGTACGAACGTGAGACCAGCGCATCGTAGCAGGGGGCGCGCCGCGTGACAACCGGCGACGGAGCGGACGGCGCGGCGCCGGAGTGGTCAGGCCGCGCCCTCACTCCAGTGGCGCCCTCCACTCCCCCGCCCAGCGCAGCAACTCGCCGAGAGACAACGGCTTGGCGATGAAATAGCCCTGGCCGGCCCCGCAGCCCAGCTCGCGCAGGAAGGTCCAGTCGGCGAGGGTCTCCACGCCCTCGGCCACCGTCTTGAGGTGAAGCCGTCGCGCCATGTCGAGGCTCGACTCGATGATCGCCTGGTGCTGCACGTTGTCGGCGCAGTTGGTCACGAAGGACTGATCCAGCTTGAGCTCGGTGAACGGGACGCGCGCGAGCTGCTGCATCGAGGAATAGCCGGTGCCGTAGTCGTCGATCGAGAGGCCGAAGCCCTTCACGCGCAGGCGGGCCAGGTTCTCCAGGCTGCGCCCGACGTCGGACATGGCGGCCGTCTCCGTGATCTCGAGGATCATGGCCCTGGCGTCGAGGCCCTGGCGCCGCACGGCATCCGTGATTCGCTCGGCGAGCGTGGCGTCCGACAGCGAAGTGAGGGAGAGGTTCACCGAGACCGACGCGGCCAGGCCCTGCTCCTGCCAGGCCCTGGCGGCGACCGCAGATTTCTCGAGCATCACCCACGTGAGGGCGTCCGCCTGGCCGGCCGCCTCGAGGCCGCCGACGAACGCGCCCGGGGACACGATGCCGCGCTCCGGGTGTCGCCAGCGCGCGAGCGCCTCCGCCCCCACGATCTTGCCGGTGGCCATCTCCACCTTGGGCTGGAAGAAGGGCTCGAATTGCCCCGCGCGGAGCCCGGCGATCACCTCCGCGGCCGGGATCGCGGCGGCGGGAGCGCCCTTGCGGCGGGCGGGCAGGATGCCGTGGCGCGCGATCAGGTCGCGAAGCTTCTGAGGCGTGGCGGGCTTCTCGATGGCGCCGAGGAGATTCATTCCGTAGGCGGTTGTCATGGTCTCGACGGACGCGATGAGGTGCCGGTCGAGCGCGCTCGAGAGGATCACCGACACCTGTGCGCCCGCCTCGCCCACGTGGCGGATGAACTCCATCCCGTCCATCTCGGGCATGTCGAGGTCGCACACGATGATGTCCACCGCGCGGGCGGCCTGGCGGAAGACCTCGAGCGCGGCCCGCCCATCGGCGGCCTCGAGCACCTCGAGCGCGCCGAGGGAGGCCAGCATCCGAACGAGGGTGCGGCGCTGGAACTCGTGGTCCTCGGCGACCAGGAACCGCAGCTCCGAGATCTCCATCTACGGGTTCTCCGCTCCGACGTGCTCCAGGTGGGCCGCGAGGCGCATGAGCTCGTGCTGTAGTCGCGGCTCCTCCGCCAGCACCGCCGTGAGGTCCTCCGCTCGACCCGCCCGCTCGATGGCCGCGCACACCGTCCCGAGATCCTGGGCGCCCACCATGCGGCTGGCGCCCTTGATGCGGTGGGCGGCCCGAACGATCGCGGGCAGGTCGCGCTTCGCCAGCGCTTCGTCGAGCGCGGCGGCATCGGCGTCGTTGGCGACCTTGAACTCGCGGAGGATGTCGCGCTCCACCGCCTGGTCCCCGCCGCTCAGCTCGGCCAGGACGCTTCCGACGATGGCCGGCGCGTCGGCCGTGAAATCGGTCGGGACAGCGGGCGGTTGTGCCGCCACCGCGTTCGCGGCGACGGCGCCCGAAGCCGCGCCCGCCGTCGGCAGGGGCAGCCAGCGGTCCATGGCGCGGGCCAGAGCCGCCATCTCCACGGGCTTGGCGAGGTAGTCGTCCATGCCGGCGGCGAAACACACCTCCGCTTCGCCGGCGAGCGCGTTCGCGGTGCAGGCGATCACCGGGATTCGCTTCCCGCCTCCCGCGCGCGCGGCCTCGTCGGCGCGGATCGCGCGGGTGAGCTCGTAGCCGTCCATCTCCGGCATGTGACAGTCCGTCACGACGATCCCGAAGCGGCCCGTCCGCCATGCCTCGAGCGCAGTCACGCCGTTCTCCGTCGACTCGACGGCGTAGCCCAAGGTCCGGAGCTGACGCTCCAGCAGCGCGCGATTCGTGGGGTGGTCGTCGACGACGAGCACGAGGGTGCCTTCCGCCTCGGCCTGCGTCACCGGAGGCGATGCTCGGCGTCCTCCGAGCATGGCCTGAGTCGCCGACTGGGTGCCGACGAGATCGGCGCGGCGGAGGAGCGCAGGGTCACCGATGGGCAGGGCGAGGGTCAGCGTCATGGTGGTGCCCTTCCCGAGCTCGCTCCGCATCTCGACGGCGCCGTCCATCATCTCCGCGAGCCGCCGGCAGATCGCGAGGCCGAGCCCGGTGCCACCGAAGCGGCGCGTGGTGTCGGCCTCGGCCTGCACGAAGGGTTCGAAGAGCCGGCGCTGGTTCTCGGCCGAGACGCCGATGCCGGTATCGGTCACCGAGAAGCAGACGATCTCCCGGCCGTCACTCCGCTCGACGAGATCGGCGCGGATCTCCACGTGCCCTTCGACGGTGAACTTGATCGCATTGCTGGTGAAGTTGTTGAGGATCTGCCGCAGGCGCAGCGGATCCACGATGAGCGCGGGGCTCAGGCGCCGGTCGACCACGCGCAGGAGGAGCAGGCGCTTCGCGCTCGCCGCCACGGAATAGATGAGGTAGACGCTCTCGATGACGTCCGCCACCGACGTCGGCTCCGGGCGCAACTCGAGCTTGCCCGCCTCGATCTTGGACACATCGAGGATATCGTCGATGATGCCGAGCAGCGAGCGCGCGGACTCGCGAGCGGTGTGCAGGGTGGCGCGCTGATCCGCTTCCAGCGGCGTCAGGGACAGGAGCTCCAGCATCCCGAGCACCCCGTTCATGGGGGTGCGGATCTCGTGGCTCATGGTCGCGAGGAACGAGCTCTTGGCGCGGTTCGCCACCACCGCCGCCTCCTTGGCGCCGGCGAGCGCGATCTCCGCGCGCTTGCGGTCGGTGATGTCCTGGTAGAAGCGCACGAAGCCGCCGTCCGGCAGGGGGGTCCCCCGGACGTCCAGCACGGAGCCGTCGGGACGGGTGCGCTCCTCGTGGTGCGGCGCCGGCTGACGGACGGTCTCCTGCACGATCACGCGCGGGTCCACGCCCCCGTACTCACCCCGCTCCACGTTGAATCGCACCAGCGCCTCGAAGGAGACGGGGTCGGGCCCGAAGCGCTCGCGGGGAAGGCCGAGCACCTTCCAGAAGCGCTCGTTGCTGACCGCCACGTGAAGGCTCTGGTCGACGAGCACGGCGCCGGCGGGCATCGCCTCGAGGACGGTCTGGAGCGTGCGGAACTGGGTCGCGAGCTGGCGCTCCGCCTCCTTGCGGTCGGTGATGTCGAGATACGCCCCGAGGAAGCCGCCCAGGCTGCCGTCGGCGAGGTCGAACGTGCGCGCCCAGTAGAGCGCGTCGCGCGTCGCGCCATCCGCGCGCCGGATCTGGCACTCGGTGAGCTGCGATCCGCGCGTCTCCAGCATGCTCAGATGATCGGCGTGCTGGGCTTCGCGCGCCGCGCGCGGTGTGTCCGGGAAGACCTCGAGCACGGTCTTGCCGATCAGCTCGGCGCGCGTGACGCCGAAGGTCTCTTCGAACGCGCGGTTGCAGCCGATGTACCGCCCCTGCGTGTCCTTGAAGAAGAGGGCGGTGGGCACCGTGTCCAGTAGCACCTCCTGGAACGCGAGCTGGTTCGATAGGGCGGCCTCGGCCCGCTCCCGCCGGACGATCTGGCGACGGAGACGCCGGTTCCAGATGACGATAACCAGGAGGACGAGCCCCACGGTGGCGCCGAGCGTGATGATCACGCCCAGGTAGCGCCGCCAGTCGACGGTGAGCCGGTAGGTGAGGCCGAGCCACCGGTTGCGAATGGCTGCATGGTCCTCCTCGGTCAGGGACGCGATGCCCTTGTCCAGGATACCGCGCAGCATGGCCCAGTCGTCGCGGATCCCGAAGACGAGGTCGGCCGAGATCTCGGACGCCTGCGCGGCCACGCGCACCGACGATCCGAACTGCTGCTGGACGAGGGGGCTCACGATGGCCAGGGGGGCGATGTGGGCGAAAGCCGTCCCTTCGGCCACGGCCTCCAATCCGTCCGCGTCCGATCGCACGGTGAGCAGCGTGATCTGAGGGAAACGCTCCTGGAGCACGATGTGGGCCGCGCTGGCGTCGGTCACCGCCACGCGCTTGCCGCGCAGGTCGCGAAGTCCGCCGACCGCCGGGGCCCCAGAGGCCGTCACGATGACCCAGGGCATCAACAAGCCCGGGCGCGTGAAGACGAGGTATCGCCCGCGCTCGTCGTTGGGCGAGATGAGGGCCGCTCCGTCCAGCTCGTGGAGCTTCAGGCGCGCGGCGAGCTCGGGCCAGCCGATCACCGGCTTCGTCTCGAACTCCAGGCCGAGCCGCTCACGCAGCAGGGCGACGTAGTCGGCGGCCATGCCCGAATAGTGGCCGCTCCGATCGAGCGTCTCGATGGGAGACTGGTTTGGACGGACACCGAGCCGGACTTTCGGATGCTGCCGGATCCACTCTCGCTCGGTGGGCGTCAGCGCCACGATGGGGACGGCCGGGGACGGTCGGCCGCCCACCCAGCGCGCCCTGATCCGGTCGTGGTCCCCCTCGTCGAGGCTCCGCAGGGCCGCGTTGAGAATGCCCTCGAGCTGCGGCAGATCGCGGCGCACCGCGAACCGCAGCTCGGTCGTGGGAAAGCCGGTCGAGCCGCGCACCTCGAGGTTGGTCAGGTAGGCCTTGTCGATGAGATAGGAGGCCGAGACGAGGTTGCCAACATACGCGGCGGCGTCGCCGGCGGCCACCGCCTGCAGCGCCTCGAGCGTCGAGGCGGACTCGACGACGATCGCGTCGGGGACGGCCTTCCTGAGGAATTCGACGGCGACGTAGCCACGCTCCATCGCCACCTTCTTGCCGGCGAGGTCCTTGAGGCCGTGGACCGAGGTGTCGTCGCGCCGGGCGATGAGGACGGAATGGGTCGTCGCGTACGGGATCGTGAACCGCGCCACCGCCGCCCGCTCGGGAGTCTGGACCATGGAGCCGAGCAGATCGATCTCGCCACGCCGGAACGCCTCGAAGGCGTCGGAAAAGCTCGCGAAGCGCACGGGCTGGACCAGGAACGCCGCGCGCGAGGCGAGCAGATCGAGATAGTCGGCGGTGATGCCGCGATGCTCGCCGTCGCCGCTGAGCATCTCGTACGGGGGCCAGGGCGTGTCATAGACCCCCACGCGGACCTTGCCGTGGGCCTTGAGCCAGTCACGGTCGGCGGGGGCAAGAGCGATCTCGCGGGCGCGCGGGCTCGGATCCGCCGCCGCCGCTCCGCTGAGCAGCGCGAGGGCGAGCCAGACGACGCCGAGCACGCGCAGCATGATCACGTGCCTTGATCTTCGCTCAGTCCCCACGTCGTCCTCAATCGCCCCCAGGGCGTATGGCGATCCCCGAACACGAGGGAACGCGCCCCCCGGTGAGCCACGCGAATTGTAGGAGCTGCGGCCTCATCCTGCCGCAACTCATCGAGTTTCCAGCGATCTTTCCCATGGCGTGGGGTTTGCTGTCTCTCCCCGGCAAGGAGACAACGCCCATGAAGCTCAGTCTCAACCTCAGCACGCCGGGGAAGATCATGCCAGGCGACAAGCGACTGACCGACGGCTACGGCCGCGGCAAGAATGTAGGCCCCACGTCGGAGAGCGTCCATGGATACGAGCGCGTGCTGGTCCGGCACGCGTGGGTGCACGTCCCGACCGACTCACCGATCCGGTACTACGCCCACCCGCTGCGCCCGATGGACCGCATTCAGGTCTTCAACGACGTCTGGTCGCACGCGCGTTTCGACGGACAGTCCTGGCTGGTGACGTCGCGCACGCGCGGGAACGATCCCGCGTCGCTCGACGCCTATCTGGCCCGGCTCCGCTAGCCGACGGCTGAAAAACAATCCCCCTCACCCGCCCTCGCGGTGGGGTGAGGGGGCTCGCTGGCTGCTCCGCGTCCGCTAGTTGCAGGCCTCGAAGAGTCCCGCCGCCCCCTGGCCGCCGCCCACGCACATCGTGACGACGCCGTACCGCGCCTTGCGCTTGAGCATCTCGTTGGCGAGCGTGCCGACCATGCGCGAGCCGGTCATCCCGAAGGGGTGACCGATCGAGATCGATCCGCCGTTGACATTCAGCTTGGCGGGATCGATGCCCAGCCGGTCGCGGCAGTAGATGACCTGCACCGCGAACGCCTCGTTGAGCTCCCAGAGGTCGATGTCGCTGACCTTGAGCCCATGCCGCTGAAGCAGCTTCGGCACCGCGAATACCGGGCCGATGCCCATCTCGTCGGGGTCGCAGCCTGCCACCGCGAACCCGCGGAAGATGAGCTTGGGGGTCACGCCGAGCGCCTTGGCGCGGTCCATCGACAGGAGGAGCGTCGCCGAGGCCCCGTCGGAAAGCTGCGAGGAGTTGCCCGCCGATACGGTGCCCTGCCCGCTGGTCTTGTCGAACACCGGCGGCAGCGCAAGCAGGCCCTCGAGGGTGGTGTCGGCGCGGTTGCACTCGTCCTTGTCGACGTAGAAGTCCTCTTTGCCCACGATCTCGCCGGTCTTCTTGTCGAGGACGCCGCGCACCACCTGCATCGGCGCGAGCTCCTCCTTGAAGAAGCCGTCCTGCTGGGCGCGCGCGGTGCGCTTCTGGCTCTCCAGCGAGTACTGATCCTGGGCCTCGCGGGGGATCTTGTAACGCTTGGCGACGACCTCGGCGGTCTCGCCCATGACCATGTAGGTGCCCGGCCAGTGCTCCTTCACCCACGGGTTGGGATCGCTGTCCCGCTTCATCATCGTGATGCTCTCGACGCCGCCGCCGATGGCGGCTTCCGCGCCGTCGTTCATGATGTGATGCGCGGCCATCGCGATCGCCTGCAGCCCCGACGAGCAGAACCGGTTGACCGTCGTGCCGGCCACCGAGGACGCGAGCCCCGCGCGGAGCGCCGCCACGCGGGCGATGTTGTGGCCCTGCGAGCCGTGGGGCTGGCCGCAGCCCAGGATCACGTCCTCGACCTCCTTGGGATCGAGGCGCGGGGCCTTGCCGAGCACGTCCTTGATGCAGTGGGCGGCGAGATCGTCCGGGCGGGTCATGTTGAACGAGCCGCGGATCGACTTGGCGAGTGGGGTGCGCGAACTGCCGACGACGACGGCTTCCCTCATGAATGGCTCCTCTCTGAGGCGGTGAACGACCCTGTCCGGCTTGGCGGGAAGTATACGCGATCCCGATACGCTCAGGGGCCGTCGCGATACCCATTTAGCCGCGGCGACAGAATCCGCCGCAGGTGACCGAAATTTGTAGGTTGAAGCCCGATCTCATCGGGAAATTCGGCGCGGAATAACACGATAACTACCTGATATGTAAGGGTTGATGGCATCCTGACCCCTTGGTGGCACCGGGGTTGCTCCCCTCCATGTCGGGGAACCACGCAAAATGGGCCATAACGACATGCGGCGCGAGGTCGCCTTTGGCGGCCAGCGGGTCAGGCAGAAGATGATCCTGGCCCTGACGCTGTCGTCGGTCATCCCGCTGCTCATCCTGACCTATTGCTTTTACGCCTACCTGATGCCGCTCTTCGATGGCGCGCGCCAGGCGGGCGGCGACGGCTTCGCGGTCCCCATCCTGCTGCTCTTCACCGCGCTCCTCATGGCGGGCGGCGGCTACGTGATCTACGACCTCGCCACCGCCCTGTCGCGCGCGGCGAACATCGTCTCCGACGCCAAGCCCGACGCTGCGCCCGTCATCGACCGCGCCGACGAGATCGGGACCCTGGTCGCCTCGTTCTCCAAGATGATGGCGACCATCGAGCAGCAGGCGCAGGAGATCAACCAGTTCCCACAGAAGCTTGACCAGCTCACGCGCCAGGCCTTCCAGGATACGCTCACCGCGCTCCCCAACCGGGCGCTGTTCATGGACCGCCTCGCCCACGCCCTCGCCCGCACCGAACGCCGGGCCCAGCACGTCGCCGTGCTGTTCCTCGACATCGACCGGTTCAAGGTCATCAACGACAGCCTCGGTCACGCGGTGGGCGATCAGGTGCTCGGCGAGCTGAGCCGCCGCCTGATGGACTGCGTGCGGCCGGAGGATACGGTCGCGCGCCTCGGCGGCGACGAGTTCGCGGTCCTGCTCGAGGACCTGGACGACCTGGGCGGCGCCACCGCGGTGGCCGAGCGCGTGGGCAAGGCATTGGAGACGCCGTTCCTGCTCGAGGGCCGCGAGGTCGTGGTCACGATGAGCGTGGGCATCGCGCTGAACACGCACCGCCCCATCCTGCCTGAAGAGCTGCTGCGCGACGCCGATCTCGCGATGTATCGCGCCAAGGGCAAGGGCAAGAACCGCTACGAGGTCTTCGAGCCCGACACCGCGGCGCCCGCGATTCATCGCCTCGACCTCGAGCTGGACCTTCGCGGCGCGGTGGCGCGCGACGAGCTCCGCCTCCACTACCAGCCGGTGGTGCACCTCGAGACGGGGCGGGTGGAAGAGTTCGAGGCGCTGGTCCGCTGGCAGCACAAGGAGCGCGGGCTGCTCCCGCCGGATGCCTTCATCGGGCTTACGGAGGAGACCGGCCTCATCATCCCGATCGGACAGTGGGTGCTCACCGAGGCGTGCCGACAGGCCCGGCAATGGCAGGAACAGCGCCCCAGCGACCCACCGCTCACCATCGGCGTCAATCTCTCGGCGCGGCAGCTCCAGGATCCCGACCTGGTCAAGCTGGTCTCGGGTGTCCTGAAGGACAGCGGCCTCGATCCCCGGAGCTTGAAGTTCGAGATCACCGAGAGCGTGGTGATGCAGGACGCGCCGGCGACGCTGGCCACACTGCACGCGCTGCGCGACCTGGGCATCCGCCTGGCCATCGACGACTTCGGCACGGGCTACTCCTCGCTGGGGTACCTCAAGCGCTTCCCCATCGACACGCTCAAGATCGACCGCTCCTTCGTCGAAGGCATCGTCACCGATGCGGAGGATGCGGCGATCGTGCAAGCGGTGATCAGCGTGGCCAAGAGCCTTGGGCTCTCCGTCACCGCCGAGGGCATCGAGAACGAGGCGCAACTCCACCGCCTCCGGGAGCTCGGTTGCGAGCGGGGCCAGGGTTTCCTCTTCGGGCACCCGCGCGCGGCCGACATCGTGTTCGAGTCGCTCGAGCGTCAGCACGACGCGCCGCCGCGGCCGGTCGTGGCGGCGGCTCCCGACGCGGAGCGGGTGCGGCCCGCCGTGCCGGCGGCTCCCGCGACGGCGCCGGCCGCGATGGTCCAGGTTGCGGTCGCGGTCGCAGAGCCGGAGCCTGCGCCCGTGCCGGCGCCGGTGGCCGCGCCCGCCCCCGCGCCCGTGAGCGAAACGGACACGCGCCTCCCGAGCGAGATCCTGCAGGAGCGCCTCGCGCAGCTCCTGAATCGCCGCTAGTCCCCCGCCCGCGTCCCCTTCGTCGCCTCCGCTGCGGTAGACTCGGCGGCATGTGTGGCCGCTACACGGAGACCGCCGCCTTCGAGGAGCTCGCCCATCGCTTCGGCATCGAGGTGGAGGAGGCGGACAACGAAGAAATGATCTCGCGCTACAACGTCGCGCCCTCCCAGCCCGTGCCGATCGTCATCGCCCGCGACGGGCAGCGCCGGCTTCTCACCGCCCGCTGGGGGCTGAGGCCCTTCTGGGCGCGGAACGGCGGGCGTGCCCCCATCAACGCGCGAGCCGAGACGGTGGCGACGAGCGCGATGTTCAGCGAGGCGCTCCGAAGCACGCGCTGCCTCGTTCCCGCTGACGGCTTCTACGAGTGGCAAGCGGTGCCGGGCCAGAAGCGCAAGCAGCCCTGGTACCTGCGGCTCCGCGACGGCGGGCTCTTCGCCTTCGCGGGCCTCTATACGCCGCCGCGCGCGAGCGAGGGACAGCGCGCGACCTGCGCCATCATCACCACCACGCCGAACGAGCTCGCGGCGTCCATCCACGACCGCATGCCCGTGATCCTCGAACCCGACGTGGAAGCGGCCTGGCTCGATCCGCGCCTCGCGGATACGGCGGCGCTACTGCCCTTCCTCCGTCCCCTGCCCGCCGAGCGCATGGAGGCGTATCGCGTCTCCTCGCTCGTCTCGTCGTCGCAGAACGACGGGCCCGCGCTCGTCGAGCGCCTCTCCGCCTAGAGCGTCGGCCGGCTTTACAGCTCGGCGGCCGCGCAGGGACTGCATCCCCTCGATGATCCGTTTGACGCGGAGTTCCGCGCTGGCACGGGCGCTGCAGAACTAGCTCCGGAGGATCTACCATGGAGCGCTGCACGATCGTCGTCGGCACGCGTGACCGCTTCTCGACACTCATCGCCTGTCTGGAGCGCATTCGCGCGTGCACGCCCGAGCCCCACGACCTCATTGTGGTCGCGGGCGGGGCGCCGGAGGCGCTGCGCCAGGAATGGCAGCGCCGCTACGGCAACCAGGCGAAGTTCATCTTCGAGCGCCAGTTCCTGAATCAGGCGCAGGCGCGCAATCTGGGCATGCGCGCCGCCACGACCCGGCTCGCTGTGCTCATGGACAACGACGTGCTCGTGCGGCCCGGCTGGCTGCGGCCGCTCGTGGAGTGCCAGCAGGAAACCGGCGCAGTGATGGTCGTGCCCGTGATCCTCGAATCGGAGACCGAGATCCACGCCGCGGGGAATACCCTCTACGTGACGTACGTGAACGGTCGGGCGTACGGGCACAAGGAACTGCGGATGCACGGCATGCCGTACCACCAGGGCTCGAACATGCGTCGAGGGCCGGTGGACTACGGCGAGCTGCACTGCCAGCTCGTGGAAATCGAGCCGACGCTGCGCCTGCAGGCCTACGACGAGGACATCCTGGAGGTCGGCGAGGTGGACTCCGGCCTGACCTGGGCGCGGGCCGGACTCGGCCAGTGGTTCGAGCCGACCTCCGTAGTGCACTACCAGATCGACGCGCCGATCGCCGCCGTGGACATCCGGCTCTTCGACTGGCGCTGGAACATGCGGTCGATCCTCACGGGCTATCGCTATTTCGAGCAGAAGTGGGGCATCGACATCACCGAGCAGGGGCGCTTCCGTCGATTCCTCTATGGTTACAATCGCCAGCTCGGGCTCCTGCCGCGGCTGTTTCCCTCACCCCTCGCGCTCGGCGTCGACCGCGCGGCGGGCCGGCTGCGCCGCGGCGCTCGCGCGGCGCTGGCCCCGCTTCGCGCGCCACAGTGGGTCGCGGCGAATCTCAAGGCCTGGTGGATCGGCTACAACGACTGGCCGCGCTCGACCGCCGAAAAGCGGCCGAGCGCGGCCACAGGTGAGCGAGCAGTCCTAGCGATAGGCGCGACGCTGCCAGGCGTGCCCGTGATAACCCCACCAGCCCCACGGACGTGGCGCCACCACTACCGGCGCTGGCGCGACGACGATCCGCGGTCCAGACACGACCGGAAAGGGATCCACCAGCGCCACGCAGCCGCCCAGTAGCGAGCCGGCCGCGATCAATCCCATCAACCATGCGATCGAGCGTTTCATGAGTCACCTCCCGCAGCGCTTCTGACGCTTCGTCTCCTGATGGAATAGACGCAGAAGTTGCGGGGGTATTTACAGCAGCGCGGCGGGAACTTGCGAGGTGTCTCGAGAGTTTAGAGCGAAGGAACGATGGGCGCCCGCGCCGTCGCGGGCTCGCTCAATGCGGTCTCGAGCGACGGTAGGGGTTCGCGGGCCGCGATTTCATCGCGGCCCGCGCGCATCTCCGCGATCCAGATCAGCAGCATCAGGTAGGCGAGCCCGAGCAGGAATCCTCCCGCCACGTCCAGGATCCAGTGCGCCTCGAGATAGAGCCGGCTCGCCGCCACCGTCACGAGCAGCGTCGAGGCGCAGCAGATGCAGAGCGCGCGCGCCGCGCGATCGGAGCGCATCCGGCAGAGCCCGTAAGCCGCCAGCCCGAAAAGAACCACGAGGCTCAGCACGTGTCCGCTGGGAAATCCCAGAGGCGCCAGATTCGGCCGTGGGCGATCGGTCGTCCACTTCGCGGCCCACTGCAGCGCCCACGTTCCAAGCATGATCGCGGGCAGCGCGGTCGCCCAGTCGCGGTGACGCCGCCACAGTGCGGCCGAGCCGAGCACGATGAGGGGGATCAACCCCCAGCTGTCACCGAGAAGGGACACCGCCCGCATCACGCCATCGAGCACGGGCGCGTGCGCGAGGCTCACCGCCGAGCGTGTGCGCTCCTCGAAGAGGAAGACACCGGCGTGCGCGGTGAGCAGAGCGAGAAGCAGGTAGGCGGTCGATGCAACGCACGAGACGCCGAGGACCTGCCTCCGGCTCATGACTCCAGTGTCGCACCTGTGGCAATGGCCGCAACCTTGCAATTATGCGCCTCGCTCGTCCACTGCAGGTGCTGGGCGCGGTCGTCGGGCTGGCGCTCATCGCCTGGCTGTTCGCCCATGTCGGTGTGGAGGCCATTTTCGGCGCGATAGGAAAGATTTATTGGTGGCAATTCGTCTTGATCTGCCTCGCCTACCCGCTCGTCCTCATCGCCGATTCGATCGGATGGTACTTTTCGTTCCCCCGGAGGGCGGCCCCCTTTACCCAGCTCCTGCTCGCGCGCGCGGCCGGGGAAGCGGTGAATGCCGCCTCCGCCGTCGCCCCGGTGGGCGGAGAACCGCTGCGCGCGTGGCTCGTGCGGCCGTGGGTACCCTACGAAGAGAGCGTGCCGTCCATCGTCGTCGCGAAGACGGTCAACACGCTGGCGCAGGTGCTCCTCATCGGCCTCGCCCTGGGCCTCGCGCTCGCGACGCTCCAGCTCGAGCGCGGGATCCTGATCGGCATGGCGGGCCTTCTCGTGTTCGAGGTCATCGCGATCGCGCTCTTCGTCGTCACCCAGGTCTGGGGCGGCATGAGTGGGATCGGGCGGGTGCTGAAGCGCTTCGGGATGTCGCACGGGGCACAGTCAGCGAAGCGCATGGACGAGATGCTGGTCAGCTACTACACGCAGCATCGCGTCCGGCTCGCCGCGGCCCTGCTCTTCCACTTCGTCGGGCGCACGCTCGGTGCGGTGGAGGTCCTGGTGATCATGTGGTCGCTGCGCATGCCGGTGACGCCGATTGTCGCCCTGACCGTCGAAGCGATCGGCGCGGGCGTGCGCTTCGCGACCTTCTTCCTGCCGGGCAGTCTGGGCGCCCTCGAGGGCGCCAACGCGGCCGCGTTCGAGGCGCTGGGAATGGGCGCCGGCGCGGGGCTCGCGTTTATCCTGCTGCGCCGAGCGCGTCAGGCCGTGTGGATCGGGCTGGGGCTGGCTGCCATCGCGCTGGCGCGCCTGCGCGGGCCGCATGGCGAGGCCTGGTCGCGTCCTCTCGCGTAGTCGGCAGCGCCGCCGCCGCGGGCGGCACCACCAGCGGAAGCGCGCCGGCGAGCATCCGCACCTCCTGGGGAGCCTTACCCTCCTCGAACACGCGGACCTGGCGCGCGTGGCACCGGCGGAGCCCCGTCTGCGCGTCGCCCAGGCCTAGTAGCAGCCCCAGAAGCCGGGCCCAGACGCGTGGCCGCGACGCGCGCTCCATGACGACCACGTCGAACCAGCCATCTGCGGGCGAGGCCTCCGGCGTGAGGCTCAGGAAGCCGCGGTAGGTCTCGACGTTGGCCACCGTGGCGATCACCGCGTCCCGGCAGAAGAGCCGCCCGTCGACCTCAACGCGGATCGACGGCAACGGCAGATCGAAGAGGATCTGTCGCGCCATCCGGTAGTAGGCGAGGTGCCGCCAGCCCCGCTCGCGGGGCTGGCGCGCGCCGTCCTCCACCGCCTGCTGCACATTGGCGAGGAGGCCGTAGCTCGCGTGGCAGAGGAACACTTCGCCGCCCGCGACGCCCGCGTCCACGCTCCGCACCGCCCCGTGCTCGAACGCGTCGAGGGCGGCGCGCGGCTCCATGGGAACCTCGAAGGCTGCGGCGAAGAGATTGCCGAAGCCGGTGGGTACCGGGAAGAGCGGCACGCCGTGCCGTAGCGCCGCGAGCGCCGCCGCGCTCTGGGTGGCGTCACCGCCGATGGCGATGAGCCGCGAGAAGTCGCCCACGCAGGAGGCACTCCACGCGGCGAGATCGCCCAGGCGCTTGAACGAGGCCAGGCGCACGCGCTCCCCGCGCCGCCGGAGCTCACGCGCCATGCGTCGCGCGAGCGCCGTCGCATGACCCTCGCCCGAGCCCGGCGTGTACACGATCTGCACGGGCGCGCGGGCGATCGACGCCACCGTGGCCATTGCTCGCTGTATGGACATGCGCAGGAAGACTGCAAGGCCGCTACCACTAGCCCTGATCCCGAACTGCGCGAATCCCCGTACAATATTCCTCGAGCTTCGTCAGGTCGCGCGGGTAGTCTGGTGCGCTCGGGTAGGTTCGACCCGTCCCTCTCGAGGGGCTCGCGATCTACTATTGTTGCCGCGCGCTGTCAACGCGCGAAGGAGGGCGATGAGCCCGACCGCTCACCGGATTCGCATCGTTACGATCGCGGTGGTCGTGTGGGTGATTTGGGTCGAGGAGCCGGTGGGCTCCGACCAGTGGAGCGTCGCCCACATCCCCGCGCCACGCTTCGACACGCGCGAGGCCTGCGAGCAGAAGGCGGGCGAGCTCAACGACCTCGAGCGTTCGATCGCGACGATGCAGCGGAGCGTCGGCGAGGCGCGCGATCAGTTCAGCTGCCTGCCGGACACGGTAGATCCGCGCCCGTAGCCAGCCGCGGAAGTGTGGTGAGCCGTGGTGGGATCGAACCACCGACCCCCTGATTAAAAGTCAGGTGCTCTGCCAACTGAGCTAACGGCTCTTCAAAGACTTACACGACGCTCGGCGCAGATTTTAGCATCCTGTGCCGTTC
>DASTYT010000066.1 GCA_035764725.1 Candidatus Methylomirabilota bacterium
GGCCGGTGTTCACGACGTGACGACGGTGGGCGAGCAGATCGTCGACAGCGTGCTCGAGATCTTCCCCGACTGCTTCGCGGCGGTGCGCGAGCTGGGCGCCGACGGCACGCTCACCGTCATCGCCGCGAGTCCCGGCGCCACCGATCTCTTCCCGCCCGTGGTGCTGACGCCCGACCTGGGTCTCGCCGGGCGAGCGGTGCGCCAGGGGCGAATTTGCTGGTCGGCCGACGTGCTGACCGACCCGGAGATCCACGTCCCCGAGAGCCGCCGACGCTCCTGGGCCGCCTCGAAGATGGTCAGCGCCCTCGCCGCGCCCCTGCGCGGCCGGGGCCGCATCGTCGGGGTGCTCTCGCTGGGCTTCCGCAAGCGGCGGGATCTGCCCGAGGACGAGCGCGCGCTGGCCCAGGCCTTCGCCGACCAGGCCGCCCTCGCCCTCGAGAACGCCCGCCTCTACGAAGAGACCGACCGCCGCCGCCAGGAGGCCGAGGTTCTCGCGGGCATCGCGCGCACCATGAACGCCTCGCTCGAGATCGACGCCATCCTGCAGCGGGTGGCCGAGGGAGCTCGCGCCCTCTGCCTGAGTGACATCGCGCGCATCGCGCTGCGCGATCCGGACAGTGGCGCTGTGGTGTTCCGCTACTGGGTGAACACGCGCTACAGCGGCTACGAGGCGGCGCGGCTCTACCCGGGAACCGAATCGCTCGGAGGGCTCGTGCTGATGACGCGCCAGCCCAAGCGCACCGACGACTGGATGGCCGACCCGCGGTTCACCAAGGACACCGCGCATGTCGTCCTCGCCGAGGGCATCATCACGCAGATGATCGTCCCGATCCGCATGGGGGACGACATCGAGGGGCTTCTCTACGTCGACAACCGGCGGCCCATCCCCTTCACCGACATCGACGAGGCCGCCCTCGTCCAGCTCGCCGAGCACGCGTCGATCGCCATCCGCAACGCCAAGCTCTTCGCCGCCGTGCAGGCCACCGGCGAGCGGCTGCAGGTGCTGTCGTCGCGCCTGCTCGAGATCCAGGAAGCGGAGCGGCGGCACATCGCTCGCGAGCTGCACGATGAGGTGGGGCAGGCCCTCACCGCGGTGAAGATCAACCTCCAGATGCTCCGCCGCCTGGATGACCGGGACGCCGCCGCGGGACGGCTCGATGACAGCCTCGGCGTGGTGGACCGCGTGCTCCAGGGGGTGCGTCGCCTCTCGCTCGATCTCCGGCCGTCGCTGCTGGACGATCTGGGCCTTCCCGCCGCGCTCCGCTGGTACGTGGGGGCGCAGGCTCAGCGTGCCGGCCTGGTCCAGGAGGTGATCGCGGGCGCCCTGCCCCCCGATCTGCCCTCGGCGCTCGCCACCACGTGCTTCCGCATCGTGCAGGAGGCGGTGACCAACGTGGTGCGCCACGCCCGCGCCACGCGCCTGACCGTCACGCTCGACACGGACAAGGGCACCGTCCACCTCGTCGTGCGCGACGACGGCGTAGGGTTCGACGTGGGGGCAGCCCGCCGGCGGGCCCTCTCGGGTGAGAGCCTCGGGCTGCTGGGCCTGGAGGAGCGCGCGGAGCTCGCAGGCGGCCGCGTCGCGATCGAGTCCGCTCCCGGACGAGGTACTACGGTGCGCGTGAGCCTGCCGCTCGGGCGGGCTGGCGATGAGGCAGACTCTTGAGCGCCATCCGCATCGTGCTCGCCGACGATCACGCGCTCGTTCGCGCGGGCGTGCGCTCGCTGCTCGCGTCCATTCCCGGCGTGGAAGTCGTGGCGGAGGCCCGCGATGGGCACGAGGTGATCGCCCTCGTGGAGAAGTGGCGGCCGCGCCTCGTGCTCATGGACATCGCGATGCCGGGGCTGAACGGCCTCGAGGCCACCGCGCGGCTGTCGAAGAGCCATCCCGAGACCGCGGTGATCATGCTCTCGATGCACGCCGCCGAGGAGTACGCGCTTCAGGCCCTGCGCGCCGGGGCCGCCGGCTATCTCCTGAAGGACGCCGATCTCTCCGAGCTGGAACTGGCCATCGGCGCGGTCGCCCGCGGGCAGACCTACCTGAGCCCGGCCATGTCCAAGCACCTCGTCACCGACTACCGTCGCCGCCTGGCCGAGCAGCCCGACCCCCTCGACCGGCTCACGCCCCGGCATCGCGAGGTGCTGCAGCTCCTCGCGGAGGGGCAGACGACCAAGGACATCGCCGTACGCCTCAAGCTATCGGTAAAGACCGTTGAGACGCATCGGGCTCAGCTCATGGATCGGCTCGACATCCACGATCTGGCCGGGCTTGTGCGGTTCGCCATCCGCGTGGGCCTGGTCGCCCCGGACGCGTGAGCCTTCGGCTCAGGGTTCTCCCTCCGCGATCTCGGGTTTTTCCTGACTAGCCGGCGCCCGCGCCCGCGCCTACTGTGCGGTATGCGCTTCGCGGCTCAACCCGCGCTCGCGTCCCAGACGACGATGACCACGACCGTTCGCAT
Source organism: Candidatus Methylomirabilota bacterium (assembly GCA_035764725.1). NCBI lineage: Bacteria > Methylomirabilota (SeqCode) > Candidatus Methylomirabilota bacterium. The sequence continues at coordinate 2,460 of DASTYT010000066.1, forward strand.
CATGCTCGTCGACGACAGCCGCACGTTCCTGGACTCCGCCGGCGCGCTCCTCGACGCGATCCCGGGCTTCGAGGTGGTGGCGCGCCTGCGCTCGGCGGAGGACGCCCTGGCGGAGCTTCGCTTCACGCGTCCCGACGTCGTGATCCTCGATATCCACATGCCGGGGATGAGCGGCCTCGAGGCTGCCCGCCGCATCAAGACGCGGCCCACGCCCCCACGCGTGATCCTGACGACCATTCACGACGGCTCGGAGTATCACCGGGCCGCCGGCGCGGTGGGGGCCGATGCCTTCATCGCCAAGTCGGAGTTCGGCGCCCGCATCGGCGCGGCCGTGCTCGGTACCGAATCCAACTGATCCGCCGGACCATGCATCCCCGCGGAGAGGTATCGCTGTGAGCTTCATTTCGCCGCTTCGCGTCCTCGTGGTCGATGACGAGCCCACCGTGCGCAACCTCATCCAGGATCTCCTCACCGCCGACGGCCACGAGGTCGAGACGCTGGCCGACGGCCGTCAGGTGCTGGCGCGCGTGGCCGCGGTTCCCTTCGATGTCATCGTGACCGACATGCGCATGCCGGCGATGAGCGGGCGCGCGCTGCACCAGGCCCTGACGGCCACCCATCCCGAGCTGGCCCGGCGAATCGTGTTCATCAGCGGCGATCCTCTCGCGGCCGCGACCGATGTAGTTCTCGCCGCGGCGGGCGCGGCGACGCTGGCGAAGCCCTTCACGTGGGAGGCGCTCCGCGACGCCTTGCACGCCGCGGTGGATTGCGGGCGGGAGCACGTCGGCGCGAAGTAGAAGGGCGGGAAGTGGTAGGCGGGGTGGGTATCGATCCCACGACCTCGGCCTTGTAAGGGCCGCGCTCTCCCAGCTGAGCTACCCGCCTACGTCCTCACGTCACGCGGCGACACGATTCTACCGCAGAAATCCTCCGGCTCGACGAGCCGCGCCACATCTGCGGCTGGCCCGATCATTGCAGCCTCCCTTGCTCAGGGAATCGAGAAACCCGAGAAAGTGAGGCGCGGCATGATGAGGACATTTCGTGGGCTCAAAGGATTGGGCATCGTCGCATTAACAATGGTGAGCGCGGCCGCCTGTGCGCAGCCGGTCACCACCTCGACCACGCCGGTCGCGGTCCAGGCGAGCACTCCGACGGTAACTTACAACTACCGGACCGACGCGGAGTTGCTCCAGGCTAACCAGAACGCTATTACCTACTGCGGGCAGTATCAGACCACCCCACGGACCGGGTCGATCACGAACAACTCTGACGGGAGCAAGACGGTGGTGTTCGATTGCGTGGGGCCGGTGGTCGCGTCGACGGCTCCCGTGCCGGTGGTGCCGGGCGGCATGAGGTACCAGTACCGGACGGATCAGGACTTGGTGCAGGCGTCGCAGAATGCCAGCGCGTACTGCGCGCGGACCGGTGCGCTGCCGATGACGTCCAACATCATCACGAACGCGGATGGGTCGCGGACCGTCGTGTTCCAGTGCTCGCGCTAGCTGATCGGCGCTAGCATCGCGCACTGATCGCCTCGCCCCCGGGCGGAGCCGAGACTCACCGCCCGGGGGCCGGGGCTCGGCCTGGCATCGGAGGCGCCGCTGGCGCCTGGCGCCGGACGCCGCTCTTTGCTACGAATGGGGGCGATGCTCCTGCCCCTCGCGTCGTGACGCCGCGCATTCTCGTCGTCGCGCCGCGCGTGCCCTTTCCTCCGAACATCGGCTGGAATCAGCGCATGGTCCACTCGCTGCGGGCGCTCTCGGCCGTGGGGACCGTCGATCTGGTCTGCGGCCGGGAGGAGCCCTTCGTTGAGGTCGATCTCGACCGCTCGAGCCGCTCTGCCGGTCGGTCCGCCTCGTCGATCTGGCGTTCGTCCCCGATCCGCCCGGGCCGCGCAGCCGCGCGGCGGCCCTGCATCGCTCCGTACTGTCGCGCCACCCGACGCACGTCGCGCAGTTTCCCGCCCGTGTGCTCGCGGGCGCCGTCGAGCCGCTGGCGCGTGAGGCCGACCTCATCTGGACCGTCCGGCTGGGCCTGGCGGAGTGGCTGCCGCATCGCGTCGTTCCCTGCTCGGCTGCGGGAGCGTGTCCTCGTGATGCCCAATGGCTTTCCGCCGGGCCTGCTCGCCTACGCCGCTCATCGGCCTCCGAGCGGACCGACGATCGTGTTCCTCGGCACGATGGAATACAAGCCGAACGTCGATGCGGCCTTCTGGCCCGCAAAGGAGATATTCCCGTCGATCGCGCGCCGCGTGCCCGAGGCGCGGCTGCTCCTCGTCGGCCACGACACGCGGCATCGCCTGCGCCGCTCGTCGACGGTCGCCGCATCATTGCCACGGGCTCCGTTGCGGACGTGGCGCCACTCGTCGGGGAGGCCGCGGTGAGCGTCGCGCCTATCCGCGCGGGTAGCGGTACCCGCATCAAGATCCTCGAGGCGCTGGCGCTCGGCGTCCCGGTGGTGTCCACCACGCTCGGGGCCGAGGGGCTCGACCTCGTCCCGGGACGCGAAATCGTCCTCGCGGATGCGCCCGAGGCATTTGCCGAGGCGGTCGTGCGCCTGCTGACCGATCGTGCAACGCGAGAGGCCATGGGCCACGCGGGACGGGCGGCGGTCGCCCGTGCCTACGACTGGAACCGCATCGAGGCGCGGCTCGGGGATGAGGTTTGGGGATGGCTGGCCGCGCCCAATTGAAGGGGTGTAGGGTGGATCCGGCAGAAGCGCCACGTCCGACGCTGCACCCAAGGGGAGGAGCGGACATGATCATGCGGATCACGTGGGGGAAGCTCCGGCCCGGATCGTGGAACGAGTTCGAGCGAACCTACAACACCACCGTGGCCGCCAAGGGCCGCGCGATGAAGGGGCTGCGCGGACGCTGGCTGCTGCAGGACGCCGCGGACAAGGACACCGGCTTCGCCGTCAGTCTCTGGGAGACCGCGGGCGACATGCACGCCTACGAGCAGAGCGCGCTATATACGAAGGAATTCGCGCCGGCGCTGCAGCCGTTCTTCGTCGGCGACTACAAGACGTACCGCTGCGACGTCAAGTACATGCAGTAAACGCCCCGGGCCTAGCGCGCGGCGACGCCGGCATACGCCGGCTGATGCCCGAGGTGCTCTCTGTCCACCGTGGCCCGTATGAAGGCGATGCACATCTCGTCGGTGGTGGCATCCCCCCAGCCGACCTCGCGCGGCGGGTTGGTCGGGTTGCGGCGGTTGCGGGTGGAGTTGTCGTAGACCGCCTCGACGTCGATGCGCGTCCCGCCGGGGAGCGGCACCGGCTCGCGGAAGGTGTAGCTCCCCTGCCAGTGGAAGTCCCAGTCGTCGACGTAGATGAGCGGCCGGCTCGTGCCGTCGGGATAGGTGACCGTCACGCGCATCTCCCGCCCCAGCAGATGCATGTGGGGCGACACGCCGATGGCGTGCATGTGCCACATCGGCGGGAGCGTGAAGCTCGCGCGCACGATCCAGCGCTCCGCGTCCGCCGGGATGCGGAACTGCTGATTGAGCACCGGGATCACGCGCACCCGCTTGTCCACGGTGGTGCGCGCGAACCGCAAGCCGAGCCGGCTGAGCTCCTGCACCGCGGCGCCCGTGCGGTTGTGGTAGTGCACCTGCAGCACCAGGCGCGCGCCGGCGGGGAGCAGAATCCCGACGCCCTCGGGCATGGCGATGGGCCGTGCGCCGGGCGCCCAGCCGCCCACGCCCGCCTGCGCGCCGGTGAAGCCCGGCCCGCCGAAGCAAGTGTAACCGGGCCCCGGCTCAGCCCGGTCGAGCGCCTCCGCCTGCCCCGAGGTGTCGATGTAGGTGAGCAGGTGATGGACGATGCGGCGGTCACCGGGCAGGAACTCCGCGGAGGCGACGTAGCGATCCTCCGCGAACGCCGTGGGAATCACGAAGCAGCGGTAGAGATCCTGGTCGCCCGCGGGCACGTCATAAGCCACGCTCGGCGTCAGCACGACGTCGGGGTCGCCGGCGGTCCACTGCGCGGGAAAGACACGTGGCGGCGGCAGATCGCGCGGGTCGCCCTCGGGCGCGCCCGCCGTCACCCAGGCGCGCAGCCGCGCGATCTCCGCGTCGCTCAGCCGGCGCTCGTCGATGAAGTCCCCGTGGCCGGGCACGGGCGGCCAGGGCGGCATCTTCCGCCGCTCGACTGTTCGAAGCATCTTGTTTCGACGTGCATACGCCGCGTCGTAGCTGGTCAACGGGAAGGGCGCGATCTCACCGTCGCGGTGGCAGGACTGGCAATGCTGCGCGAGGAGCGGGGCGATGTCGCGCGTGTACGTCACGCCATCGGGCCCTCCGGCGGCGGGCACGGCCAGCACACCGGCGAGGAGCAGACTCGCCCCCAGCCCGCCGCGCCCGCTAGGGATCGCGGTGCTCCATGGGGTGGAATTCTAGCCCAGTCCGCGCTCCTCTCGCACGCGCCCCCGCGGAGCCGCCTCCGCCAGGACCGGCAGGGGCGCGCCCGCGTGCACCGAGTCGGCGAGGAGCTTCCCCGCCATCGGGCCTCGGCCGAATCCCGACGACGCCAGCCCGCTGACGATCCAGAGATGCTCGCGCTCGGCGATGCGGCCGATCAGGGGCTTGCCGTCGCGGGGAAAGGGCATGAGCCCAGCCCAGGTTCGTGCGATCGGCACGTCCTGGAGGAACGGCAGCACGCTCGCGGCGTGGGCGTGATTCACCGTGATCCCCCCGGGCTCGGGCGCGGTGTTCTCACCCACGCACTCGCGGTCGCCGCCGAAGACGATCTCGCCGTTGCGGCGCTGGCGGCCGTAGAGGTGCCGCGTGACGCGGCGACCGTCGCGGATGGTGAGATTGGGGGGATCGGTGCCGGCGTCGCGGTGCCAGTCGTAGGCGGACTCCGCAGCGGAGATGGTCTGGAACACGGTGGGCGGCAGCGCGGCCGAGGCCCACATCTGGCCGCGCACGGGCACGATGGGCACGTCGAGATCCAGCATGGCGCCCAGCGCGGCGCACCAGGCCCCCGCCGCCAGCACGAGGACTTCGGCGTCGAGGGCGCCGTGGGCGCTGCGCGCCCTCCACCCACCTCCCGGGCGCGGAGCCAAGGCGGAAATGGCCTGGCCGGTCACGATGCGCGCGCCGTGCCGCGCGGCCAGGGTGGCGAAGGCGCGCGTGCCCTTCACAGGATCGGCCTGAGCGCGGAGGGGCGAGTACATCGCGCCCAGCAGCGAGGGGGAAAAGCCCGGCTCGAGCGTGCGGGCGTCGCGGGTCGTGACCAGCTCCACGCGCTGACCGTGGGCCTGCATGTCGGCCACCCGGCGCCGGGTGAACTCGTGCTGCTCGGGCGTGTGAATGGCCTGGAGCGAGCCGGAGCGGCGAAACTCGCAGTCTTCGCCCTCCTCGAGCTGGACCCGCTCGAACAGCTCGACGCTGCCCGCGGTGAGATGGTCCTGAAGGTCTCGCCGATCGCTCCAGCCCACGCAGTCGATCAGCCCCGCATTGAGACCGGAGGCGGCACCGGCGATTTCGCCACGCTCGACCACGGTGACCGCGTGGCCAGCGGACGCGAGGTAGTAGGCGGCGGAGCAGCCGGCGATGCCGCCGCCGACGATCAGGATCTCGGTGCCCCGCGCTCCCGCCGCCATCGCCGACGCCGGCTAGATCCCGAGATACGCCTTGCGGACCAGCTCGCTCCCCAGCAGCGTCGCGCTGGTGCCTTCCATGACCACGCGTCCCGTCTGGAGCACGTAGCCCCGGTCGGCCAGCCCCAGCGCGGAGGGCACGTTCTGCTCCACGAGCAGCATGGTGAGCCCTTCGCGTGCGTGGAGACGGCGGAGCACGTCCATGATCGTCTCGACCAGCCGGGGCATGATGCCGAGGCTCGGCTCGTCCAGCATGAGGAAGCGCGGGCGCGACATGAGGGCGCGGCCGATGGCGAGCATCTGCCCCTCGCCGCCCGAGAGCGTGCCCGCCCGCTGCCGGGCGCGCTCACCCAGGCGCGGGAACAGCTCGAACACCCGCGCCAGCATCTCCCGCCGATGCACGGGGTCGGCGTTCGTGGCGCTGCCGAGCGTGAGATTCTCGGCCACAGTGAGCCGCGCGAAGAGGCGCCGCCCCTCGGGCACCAGCGCGATCCCCAGCCGCACGCGATCCGGGGCCTCGACGGCATCTGCGCGCTTGCCCGCGAACCAGATCTCGCCCGCCTGCGGGCTCACGAGCCCGGCGATGGCCTTGAGCAGGGTGGACTTGCCCGCGCCGTTGGCGCCCACCAAGGCCACCATCTCCCCCGCCCCGATGCGGAGGGACACGCCCTGCAGCGCGAGCACGCCGGTGGCGTAGGCCACGCGCAGGTCGCGCACCTCGAGCAGCGGCGTGGCGGTGGGGCTAGTCGCGCCGGCCATGCGGCGCCCCCAGATAGGCGGCGATCACCTGGGGATCGCGCACGATCACCTCCGGGCGGCCGTCGGCGATCTTCTCGCCGTGATCGAGCACGACCACGCGGTGCGAGAGCGGCATCACGACTTCCATCACGTGCTCCACCACGCAGATGGCCAGATGCATGGCCGCATGCACGCGGCGCACCAGCTCGACGGCGGCGGCAGTCTCCGTCGGCGTGAGCCCGGACATCGCCTCGTCGAGCAGCAAGAGGCGGGGCTCGGTGGCGAGGGCGCGCGTGATCTCGAGCCGCTTCTTGTCGGCCAGGGTGAGCGCCGCCGCCATCTCGCGCTCCTTGCCGCGCAGGCCGGTGAACTCCAGGATCGCGAGGGCCTTGGACTCGGCGCGGGCCAGACTGTTCGTGCGGGTGAGCGCACCGCAGATCACGTTGTCGAGCACGCTCATGCGTCCGAACGCGCGCACGATCTGCCAGGTGCGCGCCACGCCGCGGTGGCAGATGCGGTCGGGCCGGGCGCGGCTCACGTCGTGGCCGTCGAAGACGATGTGGCCCTGGTCGGGGTGGTAGTGCCCACTGATGCAGTTGAAGAGGGTGGTCTTCCCGGCCCCGTTGGGGCCGATCAGCCCCACGATCTCCCCGGGCGCGATCTCGAGGGACACGTCGCGGTTGGCGGTGAGGCCGCCGAACTGCTTCGTGCAGCCCTCGACGCGCAGCAGCGGGGCCGCGCTAGCCACGGCGGAACCACCGCGCCCACGGCAGCGACAGGAGGCCGCTCGGCCGGAAGGCCGCCACCACCATGATGATGATGCCGTACACGATCACGTCGAGGCCCCGGCCGGCGAGCGGGCCCGAGCCCAGCGTGGCGCTCATCCCCTGCGAGATGGGGATGAGGATCAGCGCGCCGAGCAGCGGGCCCCACAGCCGCCCGATGCCGCCCAGCACCGTCGAGATCATGGGCAGCACCGACCAGTTCATCTCGAGCACCTGATCGGGGAAGACGGCCAGCGCCCAGAAACCGTAGAGCACGCCGCCCGCCGCAAACACCGCGGCGGTGAGGCAGCGCGCGGCGGTCTTGTAGACGCGGCTGTCGATGCCGATCGCCTCCGCGCCTTCCTGGTCGTCGCGGACGGCGCGAAAGTAGTAGCCGAGCTTGGAGCGGTCCACGCGGTGGGCGAGGTACATGGTGAGGACGAAGAGCAGCAGCGCCACGTAGTAGTACGCGAGCGCCTTGCTGCGGCCGCCCCAGCCGAGGGTCCAGAGCGCCTCCAGCGTCGTCTTGGCCGGCGCGAGGGGAATGAAGAGGCCGCGGCTGCCGTTGATGAGCTCCCAGGTCGCGCCGATGGGCTGGGCGATCATCCACATCGCCACGGTCGCGATGGCGAAGTAGTGGCCGCGCAGCCGCGTGACGGGAAACGTGATCGCGGCACAGATCACCATCGACACCATGATGCCCGCAAGCATGCCGAGCCACGGGCTCCAGCCCCAGTGCACGGCGGCGAGGGCGGCCGTGTAGGCCCCTGTCGCGAAGAAGATGCACGGGCCGAAGTCGAACTGCCCGGCCCAGCCGCCGATGAAGTTCCAGCCCACGCCCAGCATCGCGTAGATGAAGACGAGGAACCCCACCGTCTGGAAATAGGTGTAGCCCGTCGTCTGAATGAGCAGCGGATACGTGAGCGCCGCGAGCAGCCCGACGCCGAGGGCGATGCGCTTAGAAGCGACCAAAGAGGCCCTGCGGGCGGAAGAGTCCGATGAGGAGGTAGGAGCCGAACACGAACGCGTCCTTGAAGGCGGGCGGGAGGTACACCACGGTCACGCTCTGGACCACGCCGACCAGGAGCGCGGCGCACAGCGTGCCGAGGATGCTCCCGAAGCCGCCGAGGGCCACGATCGCATAGGCGAGCACGGTGAAGGACAGGCCCACCTGCGGGTACACGGAGAAGAAGTTCGCGAGGATGACGCCCGCGATACCCACGAGCGCGGCGCCCAGGCCCCACGCCACCGCGAACATCTTCTGCGGCCGGATGCCCACGAGCATGGCGGCGTCACGATCCTCGGACGTCGCCTGCAGCGCCAGGCCGAACTCCGTGCGATCCACGAGCAGGTAGAGCGCGATGAAGAGCGCCAGGGCGAGGAGGCCGGCCAGGAGCAGCGGCACCCCCAGCTTGATGCCGAGCACCGAGAGCTGCACCCCGGAGAGGTGAGAGAGGACCGTGTCGGACACGAAGCGGTAATCGCTGGTGAAGAGCGCCACCACGCCGTTCTGGAGGAAGAGCAGCAGCCCCACTGTGGCGAAGATCTGCGCGAAGGCGTCGCCACGTTGTACCCGACGCATGAGCTGACTGTAGGTCAGCACGCCCAGTCCGTAGATGGCCAGCGCCACCGGCACCATCGCCACCAGCGGATCCCAGCCGAGCGTGCTGGAAAGCCACCACGCCCCGAACATCCCGAGCATCATGAACTCGCCGTGGGCGAAGTTGACCATCTCCATCAGCCCCCAGATGATGGCCAGCCCCACCGCCACGAGGGCGTAGAGCAGCCCCATCTGGAGGCCGTTGACGACGGCCTGGACGAGCTCGGTCACGCGGACGCGCTCGCGATCACTTCGCGGGCTTGGGCTTCGCGTCCCGCTCCTGCCAGGTCGGGCTCGGATACACCGGCGTGTAGCCGGCCTGCTTGGCGAGATCCCACGGCCAGATCGTGTGCTTCTCGCCGTCCCAGCCGATCTGCGTCACCACGCCGGTGGCCAGCTCGTTCTGGTTGGTCTTGTCGAAGCGGATGCCCTTGTAGTCGATGATCATCTGGTCCGGGGGCGTGTTCGTGTCGGCGGCCGCCTTGGCGAGCACGGCGGGCTCGACGGACTTGGCCCGGTTGATCGTGTCCGCCACCCAGAGCATGCCGGTGACCTGGCGCATCGCCAGCTCGCCCATGTCCTGCCCGCGGCTGTACTTCTTGTAGATCTCGTTGACCTTCTTCCACGAGGGCTTCTTGCTGGCGAGGTCGATGGCCGTCGGATCCCGCCCCAGCCACCCCGCGCCGCCATTGGTCTTCTTCTGCGCCTCGAGCCAGGTCTGATCGGAATAACAGCCGTTGCTGGTCGCGATCACCCTGGGCATCCAGCCCGCGCGCTTGGCGTCGGCCTGGAACACCGCCGACTCGGCCGGGTACTGCACGAAGAAGAGGATGTCGGGATTGGCCGACTGTAGCCGCTGCACCTCGGAGGCCAGGGTGGTAGCGCCGGTCTTGGTGGTGAGGTCGGCCACCACCTTGAAGCCCGCCTTGGCGGCGTGCTCGAGCGCGATCTTGTGATTGTCCTGGCAGAAGAGGTTGTCGCAGGTGAACACCGCCACCGTCTTGAGATCCGTGGGTCCGCCGTTCTTCGGCCACTCCTGGAGGAAGCGGAACACGCTATCCACCATGACGCGATCGTGCGGGCCCGTGCGCCAGAACCACTTGAAGCCCTTCTCGGTCAGCGTGGGCGAGGCGCAGGCGTGGCAGGAGAGCGGGATGCCGTAGCCCTCGACCACCGGCTGGATGATGGAGGTGTTGCCGCTCGTCCCCTCGCCGTCGACCCAGTGCACCTTGTTGACGGTGATGAGCTGCTCCACGAGCGTCCGCGCGAGGTCGCCGCGGCTCTGGTCATCGCGCACCACCAGCTTCAGGGTGGCGCCCCCGAGCCCGGGGAACCCCTTGCCCGGCCCCAGGGGGACGTTGAGGTCCGCGTAGTCGTTGTTCACGATGTCCTCGACGGTCTGGTTGGCCCAGAGATACTGCTGGCCGAGGCTCGCGAAGTTTCCGGTAAGAGGGAGGAGCACGCCGATCAGAACTTCCTTGGGCGCCTGGGGCTCGGCCCGCTCGAGCGCGAGGCCTCCCACCACGATGATGGCCACCAGGACAGGGACGAGGATCCGGATTCCGCGCATGGGCTAGGCCCTCCTCGTGGGAGGGGATAACACGAAAGAAGGGTCGGCGTCGAGGGGGCTAGTCGAGCCGCTCGAGATGAAACAGGCGCGCGGCATTGCGCCAGAGCACGGCCTCGCGGTCCTTCTCTCCGAGCTCGAGACCGGCGAGCAGTGCGAGCGCGTCCTCCAGCGGCGCCCACACCGGCGGCTGATCGTTCCCGACGACGAGCCGCTCCGGCCCCAGCACCTCGAGGAGCAGGCGCAGCGCGGGCACCGACCACACGTTCGTGTCGACGTGGAAGCGCCGAAGATAGGACGACGGCTCCATGCCGAGCACGTCGGGCCCGTGCCAGCGCTCGGGCCGGTATGCCATCCAGGTCGCATCGAGCCGCCCGGCCACGAACGGCAACACGCCGCCGCCGTGCGCGAGGAGCAGGTTGAGGCGCGGGTAGCGATCGAGGGCGCCCGTGAAGATGAGCCGCGCCGCGCACACCGCGGTCTGCGTCGGCCGGCCCACGATGAGGGAGAGTACGAAGTCGCGCCAGTGCTCGTTGGCGGGCAGGTCGCGAGTGGGATGCACGAACAGCGGGCGGCCCAGCCGCTCCGCGGCGGCGAGAAGCGGCGCGCACGCAGGATCGTCGAGATAGCGGCGGTCGTCGGAGGGATTGACGAGGGCGCCGGCGAAGCCCAGCTCCTCGACCATGCGCTCGAGCTCGCGCGCGGCGCTCTCCCCGCCCCAGGGGTCCACGCAGCCGAGGCCGATGAGGCGCCCGCGATGCCGCGCGATCAGCGCGGCGAGGCCGTCGTTGTAGAGGCGGGCGCGGTCGGCGCCAGACCACGCCGGCAGCTCCTCCGCCGAGGTCTCCATGAAGAAGGAGTCCGAGACGAGGGCGTGGGTAATGCCGCACGCGTCCTGCGCCTCCAGCATGCGCGCGAGCACGCGGCGCTCCGCGGTGACGTAGCGCGGGCTGCTCCCGCCGGGCAGGCGCGCGAGCACCGCGTCGGGCAGGACATGCGCGTGGCACTCGACGAGCGGCGGGGGCATGGGGGGTGCCTCAGCGCGGAGGAGGTGCCGCGGCGCGGGGGGCGCGGCGGTCGGCCTCTTCGGGCATGGGCACGCCGTCGCGATAGACCACGTGATGCCCGAACACGGCGGGCACGCGCGGCCCCGGCGTCACGATGCCGACGAGATTCAGCGGGTCGCAGGCCGACACGCGCAGGGCCTGGCCGTCGGGCTGCTCGCGTCGGATCGCGCGCAGCGCCTCGAGCGCCTCGGGGGCCGCGAACTGCTCGCCCACGAACCCGCCCACGATGCGGCCGCCGCGCAGCTCCCCGCGCATCTCGAGCCGCCGGTAGACGCGCAGGAGGTCGCGCCAGGCCGGCGTGCCGGACTCGCGCTGCAGGAGATCACGGAAGACCACGCCGTACCGCTTCACGTATTGCCGGGCCTTCGCCTCGGTCACGTCGTCTTCTGCGGGCGGCGCGGGCGCCGCGAGCAGCGCCCAGCGGCCGGTGCCGGTGGACGGGCGGGCGCCCGGGCGCGGGCGACCCGGATGGGGCCGGCGGCGCTTCTCGTTGTGCATGAGGCTGCGCAGCCCCGCGAATCCGTCACCCGTGACGAGCCCCGCCGTCACGAGCTCGCAGAGCGCCTCCTCGACCTCGATGCGGAGACGGCGCACGTTGATCGCGATGTCGTCCACGAAGGAAGCGCCCGCGCGCTGCAGGTGCGCGAGGACGTCGCGCGCGGGCCCGGACGGATCGCCGGCGAGGGCGCCGTCGCGAGGCTCCAAGAGCCACGGCAGATCGCGGCGGAGGAGGAGCGCGAGGGGCACGGTGCCGGACAGTCGCCGCCCGGCGTGGCGCGTGGTCGCGTGTAGTCCCAGCCGGCCCCACGTGGCCTCGCCCGAGAGGCACGCCTCGTCGAGCCACGCGGGCTCGTAGCGATGCAGGCGTCCCGGCAAGATCTCGCGCTCCCAGGCGCCGGCCGCGGCCTCGAAGCCCTGGAGGCGCTCGATCACGCGGAGCAGGCCGTCACGGCCGTGCTGCTGGGCGCCGGGCCGCGCGTGCTGCCATGCGAAGAGGAAGCGGATCAGCGCCGCGGCCGGCACGGGCTCGATGAGCCGGCGCAGGCCCTCCAGCGTGCGGCGGTGGATGCGCGCGAGCAGGCGGCGGTCGCACCACTCGAGCTCGTGATGGGTGATGGCCGCGGCGGTGGACGTGAAGCGTCCGCGCAGGGCGCCCCCCTCGGCCTCGATCGCGGTGAGGGCCGCCTCCATCTCGCCCGGCGTGACATCCAGCGGCGCGGCCAGCACGGGCGCGGTGACCGGCCCCACCAGACCCAGACGCGCGCGCACGACCTCAACGAGGGCGCCCTCGCGGCCCGACCAGGCGGGCGCCCGGCGCGCGGGCGGCTCGACGACGTCGGGCTCGAAGCGATACCCGGGCCACACTTCGGCGGCCAGCGAGCGCCGCTCCGCCGGCACCCAGAGCGTGCGCCCATTGCCGCGGAGCCGGGCGGCGCGGCGCGCGGCGATCAGCTCGTCCATGAAGCCGGTCCACTCGGCGGCCTCCGGCTCCGGCAGCGCGCCCAGATCGAGGAGCAGGTCGTGCAACTCGTCGGCGTTGCGGAGATCGGGCCGCGCCTCCTCCACCACGGCCGCGATCGCCTCGGGGTCGAGGCGACCCATGTCGGCGGCCACCGCGGCGGGCAGCCCGCGCCGCAGCGCCACCGCACGAGCGCGGCGCTCTTCCAGCGGTGCGTCGTCCAGGAAGGTGTAGGGATTCGAGTTCAGGATCTCGTGGGCGAACACCGAGGGCTCGGGCGTGTCGCGTACGAAGCACTGGATGCGCCCGGCTCGGAGCGCCTCGAGTCGCGCGCGCAGGCCCTCCGTGTCCATCGCTTCGGTGAGGCAATCGCGGAGTGTCTCGGTGACGAGCGGGTGGTCGGGGATCTCGATCGGCCCCGCCGCCATGTTGTCTTGGCAGGCGAGCTGAGCGGGGAACACGGCGACCAGGAGATCCTCGGCGCGTATGCGCTGGAGGTACGGCGGCACCTTCTTCCCACCCGACCAGCGCAGGAGCGCGAGGGCCCGCGTGGCGTTCCAGCGCCAGCGCGTGGTGAACATGGGCGCCTGTAGCGCGGCCTGGGTGAGGAGCGCCTCGAGCCCGCGCGGGTGCACCATGCCCGTGACCGTCTCCAGCGGGAAGCTGTGCTGCGGCCCCAGCGAGAGCAGCACGCCGTCGTCGGTGGCGGCAGCCTGCAGCTCGAAGTTGAAGCTCTGGCACAGCCGCTTGCGCAGCGCCATGCCCCAGGCGCGATTGACCCGCCCTCCGAAGGGGGCGTGCACGACCATCTGCATGCCGCCGGCCTCGTCGAAGAAGCGCTCCACCACCACCGTGTCGAGAGTGGGCACGGCGCCCAGGGCGGCGCGCGCAGCCGCGATGTAGTCGCGGGCGAGCAGCGCGCCGCGCGCGTCGAGCCCGGTCTCGTCCATGAGCCAGCGCGCGGCCTCCTCGGGATCGTCGAGACGCTCGACCACCGCCGCCCGCACCGCCGAGACCTCCGCGGACAGCTCGGGCGTGCGCGCCGGCCCCTCGCCCAACCAGAACGGGATCGTGGACGGCGCGCCGCCGGCGTCCTCGACGCGCACCTTCCCGCTCTCGACCCTCCGGATTCGCCAGGAGCTGTTGCCGAGGAGGATCACGTCGCCCGCCATCGACTCGATCGCGAAATCCTCGTCGAGCGTGCCGATCGGGGTCTCGTCGGGCTCCAGCACCACCTGGTAGGTCCCCGTCTCGGGAATCGCGCCGCCCGAGGTGATCGAGATCAGCCGCGCGCCGCGCCGGGCCGTGAGACGCCGTCCCACCGCGTCGCGATGCAGCCGCGCCCCGACCCGCCCCCGCCGCGTGGCGATGCCGTCGGCGAGCATGTCCACCACGGCGTCGAAGTCTTTGCGTAGAAGGTCGCCGTAGTTCGCGGCCCGCCGACACAGCGCGAAGAGCCGGTCCTCGTCCTGGTCCTCGCCGGCGCAGATCGCCACGAGCTGCTGGGCGAGCACGTCCAGCGGCGCGCGCCGGAGCGCCAGCGCGTCGATCTCGGCGCGGCGGGCCGCGCGGACCAGCGCCGCGCACTCCACGAGCTGGTCGCGGGTGAGCGGGAAGAGCCGTCCCTTCGGCGTGGCCGCCAGCGCGTGCCCGGAGCGGCCCACGCGCTGCAGCGCGGTCGCGATGGAGCGTGGCGAGCCGAGCAGGCAGGTGAGATCCACCGTGCCCACGTCGATGCCGAGCTCCAGCGAGGCGGTGGCCACCACCAGGCTCAGCTCGCCGGACTTCAGCCGCTGCTCGGCGTCGAAGCGGCGAGCCCGGCTCAGGCTCGAATGATGGGCGGCCACGCGCTCCGCGCCCAGGCGCTCGGCGAGATGGCGCGCCACCCGCTCGACGAGGCGCCGCGTGTTGACGAACACTAGCGTGGAGCGGTGCGCGCAAGCCATCTCGGCCACGCGGTCGTAGATCTCCTCCCACTGCTCGTGCGTGCAGACCGCGCCCAGCTCGTCGCGCAGGACCTCGATGCGGAGATCCATGTCGCGGCGCTGGCCCACGTCGACGAGTGCGGGCATCGGCCGGGTGGCGCCTACGAGCAGCCGTGCCGCCGTCTCGATCGGGCGCACGGTGGCGGAGAGGCCCACGCGTTGAAGCCGCGCGAACCCGCCGCTCGACGCTGCCACCAGCTCGTCCAGTCGCTCGAGCGAGAGCGCCAGATGAGCGCCGCGCTTGTCGCCCGCCACCGCGTGGATCTCGTCCACGATCACGGTGCGGACGTCGGCCAGCCATTTCCGGCTGGAGTCGGCGGTCAGGAGGATGAAGAGCGACTCGGGCGTGGTGACGAGAATGTGCGGCGGCCGCTTCCCCGCCTGACGGCGCTCGTGGGCGGGCGTGTCGCCCGTGCGCACCGCGGTGCGAATCGCCGGAGCCGGCAGGCCGGCCGCCAGCGCCGCCGCGGCGAGCTGGGTCAGTGGCTCGTCCAGGTTCCGCCGGACGTCGTTCGAGAGGGCCTTCAGCGGGGAGACGTAGAGGATCTGGGCGCGATCATCGAGGACACCCTCGATGGCCTTGCGGAAGAGCTGGTCGACGCAGGCGAGGAAGGCGGCGAGGGTCTTTCCGGAGCCGGTGGGTGCGGTGAGGAGGACGTCCCGACCGGCCGCGATCAGGGGCCAGGCCTGCGCCTGAACCGGAGTGGGCTCCGCGAACCGCGCGCGGAACCAGTGCTCGACGACGGGGTGGAACACCTCTTCAGTATAGGCACCCCGTCGAGGGCCGGGGTAGAGGCGCCCGGCACGCCGCGGTGTCTACCTAGGCGGCCTTCTCGAGCGGAACGGCGGCCGGCCGCTTGGGCTTCAGCTCCGTCGCCTCGGCCTTGACGTCATCCTTCTTCCGCAGCACCAGCCAGGCGGCGATCTGCTCGCCGAGGAGCCAGAGCGGAAGGGCCAGAGCGGCCAGGTAGGTGAGCCCGTGTGTCACCACCGTATTGAGTTCCATGGCGTCGCCCTCCTGGCTCCGTCCATTGGCACAGGGCGTGCCAACTACACAGCGAAGCCAGATCAGGCACTTACGCCGCGGGGAGGTGCCTGGACTTCGGGCTGAGCGCCCGGCGCGCGGGTCTGAAGCCCGACCGGGGCTCAGTTGATGCCGAGCGACTTGAGGCCGGCGCGTGCTGACTCGACCAACTCCGGCTCCGCGTCCTTGGCGGCGACGAGCTTCCTGTACACGATGACGGCGGAGTCGTTCTGGCGGAGGGCGGCGAGCGACTGGCCGGCGCCCAGCAAGGCCTTGCGGCCCCACGGGGAGTCGGGCGCGAGATACGCCGCCGTCATGTACGCCTGGACGGCCTCGGCGTGCTGCCCGGCCGCGCGATAGCCTTCGCCCAGGCGATAGGAGGCCTCCGCCGCCGAGCCGGGATCCTCGGCGTCGAGACCCTTCTGGAACAGCGGGCGAGCCGCGTCCCACTTCCCCTCGCTCTGCAGCAGGCGGGCCTGGCTCACCGCCGCCCGATCCAGGCCCTCCGCCGACGGATAGTCACGGCGCACACGCGCGTAGAGCTCGAGCGCCTTGTCCTTCTCGCCCCCGGCCTCGTAGGCCTGCGCGAGCAGAACGAGCGCGCGCGGCGCGCGCGCATCGCCCGCATGGCCCTCCACGAACTTCTCGAGGCGCGGCCGCGCCTCGGGCGCGGCGCCCGTGCGGAGTAGCGACTCGGCGAAGTCGAGCGCGCCCGCGTCGTTGCCGGGATCGCCGGGATAGCGCGTCCCGAGGCTGGTGTACGCATCGCGGACGATCGCCCACTGACCGTCGCGCGCGGCGCCCGCGCCAAGCGCGGCGAGCGCCACCGGCGCGGCCGGGCTCTTCGGGTAGTCGCGCGTGACCCGCTGCGCGAGCTGCTGGGCCTCCGGCCACTTCTTCTCCTCGCCGGCCAGATAGATCATGCCGGCGAACAGGCCCGGCGCGATGGCGGGATCGGGCGAGCCCTTGAGCAACGGCTCCGAGAGCTTGCGGAATTCGTCGTTCTTGCCCTGGTTGAACGCGATCGCAGCGAGACCGTACTCGGCGGCGCTGGCGGCGGGGCCGGCCGATGCATCGCGCACGGGGGCGAACTCACGCGCCGCCTCGTCCCACTGCCTCGCGTCGAAGGCGAGCACGCCGAGGCCGAGCCGCGCCGCATCCTCCCCGTCGAGCAGCGCGCTGCGAAGATCGGTCCGCGCGTCGCTCGCGCGGCCCATGCGGAGCAGGGCCACGCCGCGCGCGAACCGCATGCGCGCGTCGAACGGCGACAGCGATCCGCGCGCGGCGAGATCGTCGAGGTCGCGCAGCGCGGCCGCCGGGTCCCCGGCGCGGAGGAGGAGGATCGCGCGATTGAGCCGCGCGGTGCGCCCGGCCTCGGTCTCGCCCGCGCGGTCGATGACCCGGGTCAGGAGCTCCCGCGCGCCCGCCTCGTCCTTGGCGTTCGCCGCCTGCTCCGCGGCGAGGAGCAGCACGGCGGGCACCCGCGGATCGTCGCCGACATCGCGCGCGAAGCGGTCCCACTGCTCGCGGGCCGCCTCGGGCCGGCCGCGGCGCAGCTCCGCCCAACCGAGCGCGAGGCGGGCGGAGGCGGCCAGAACCGGATCGGTCGGCTCGGCGATCACGCGGCGATAGAAGTCCGCCGCGCGGTCGTACTGGCGAAGGCCGTAGGAGGCCTCGCCGGCGATGACCGCCGCGGTGGCCCGCAGGGGGGGCGTCGGCGACCGATCCGCGATGAGCTGCTCGGCGCCGGTGCGCGCCTGCTCGAGCTCGCGGCCCTCGAGGTCCATCTGGGCCAGCCGCGCCCCCGCGAAGGCGCGCACATCGGCGCTGCCCTGCCCCTGGCGCGCGCCCACGAAGCGATCCCGCGCCTCCGCGGTCTGGCCGGCCTGACGCAGCGATTCCGCGCTCAGCGCCAGCACGTAGGCGCGGGTGGGCGGATCGAGGTCGAGACCGAGCAGCTCGGTGAAGATCGCCTCCGCTTCTCCGGTGAGCTTCTTCTCGACGACGTGTCGGGCGAGCAGCAGGCGCACCGGCACCACGAACGGGCCCTTCGTGTCGAGCGCCTCGAGCTGCTTCGCCTCGTCGCGCGCGGCGCTGAAGTCGTCGAGGTCGAGGAGGGCCCGCACCAGGCCGGCCCGCGCCCAGGGCGCCTCGCGCGTGCGCGGATAGGCGACGAGGAGCCCGCGATAGGACTTCACCGACTCGAGCGGCTGGCCGGCCTCGCGTCGCCACCAGCCCAGGCGCATGAGGCCGGATTCGATCAGGAGCTGCGGGCCCGCCGCCGTGAAGACCTGCAACCGCTGCGCGGCCGCCACTGGATCTCCCAGGCGGCCCAGCGTGTCGCCCAGCCAGTACGAGGCCTCGGCGGCGAGGGGGCGCGGCAGGCTTCCGTTCAGCAGCGCCGCCCACTCGTCGCGCGCCTCCGGGTACCGCTTGAGCGCGTGGAGGGCCAGCGCCCGACCGTGTCGCGCCGTGGGCACCAGCTCCGGTCTCACGCTGCCGCGGAGAAAGTTCTGGAAGATGTCGAGGGCGCGCTGCGCGTCGCCGCGCTCGAGCGTGACCCAGCCCAGCGAGTGCGTGGCGTACAGGCCCAGGTCGTCGCGCGGGTTCTCGCGGGCCACCGTGTCGAGATAGCTGGCCACGCTGTCGCGCCGACCCAGCCGCAGGATGGTCTCCGCGGCCCAGTAGCGGGCCTCGCGGATCACCGGCCGGTCACCGCCCTTGTTCACCGCGGCCTGGAACTCGGCCAGGGCGGGCTCGAGCTCCCCCTTCTGATAGCGCGCGCGGCCACACTCGAGCAGCTCGGAAGCCACTCCGAACACGCTACCGAGGGGATTGCACGCCAGCGCGCGCGGCGACGGCATGGGCAGCGTCGGCCTGAGGCCAAGATCGCTCGCCACCGCGGGCGGCGGGAGCTGCGGGAACGGCGCCGGCGACGCGGGCAGCGCCAGCACGGGGAGCGGTACCGCCGGCTTGTCCAGCGGCGGGGCGGCCAGACGCAGCGCGGGCACGATGTCCGGCGGCGGCAGCAGCGGCCGCGGGACAGCTGCGGGCGCCGGCGCGGCGGCGGGAGGCGGCGTGGGCGCAGCGGCGGTGGCGGCCGGCGTCGCGCCGGGCGTGGCGGGTGGCGTCTGACCTTGGCCCGGCGCGGCGACGGCCAGCGCTGCGAGCAGAGCCAGCAGCGCGGCGGCGCGCGGGAAGGTCATCGTGGCGCCACCGCGCGCGGCTTGGGCGCCGGCTTCTCGGGCGCGGGCTGGGGCTTGAGCTGCGCGGCCACCGCGGTCTTGCGGGTCCGCGCCCACGCGCGCAGCTCCTTGTCCGGGCAATCGGCTGCGACCTGATCGTAGTAGCGGATCGCCTCGGAGAGCTTCCCCTGCTCCTCGAGCGCGAGCCCCGCTCCCGCGATGGCGCGATAGCGCACGGCAGGATCGTCGGAGCCCGCCTCTGCTGCCGCCCGGAAGGCCTGGAGCGCGGGAGCCGAGCGCTTCTGCTTGAGCTCGCTCTCCCCCAGCAGGAGCTGGGCCTGGGCGCGGATGCCCGTGTCGTCGCTCTTGGCCGCGCCGCGCGCAAGTGTTGCCGCCTCCTTGAAGCTCCCGCGGCCGAAGGCCCCCTGCGCGAGATCGAGCGACGCGCGCGCCGCCAGCGGATGGTCGGGGAACTCCTTGCGGAGCGCGGCCCACGCCGTCTCGGAATCCTTCGGGCGGTTGAGTCGGGTCGCGATGAAGCCGGCGTCGTAGAGGCCCTCCGCCGTGCGCGGCTCCTGTGCCATCAGGAGCTTGTACTCCTCGGCCAGCTCGTCCTTCCGCCCGTCCTTCAGGAGCCGCTCGACGACGGTGCGCCGTGCCTGGTTGGCCAGCTCGTGCTGGGGATACTTGGCGACGAATGCGCGGAGGTCCGCGATCCCCTCGTTGCGCTCGCCCGCGGTGATACGCGCGTAACCCTGGAGGTACAGCGCCTCGGGGATGTGCTTGGACTTGGGATAGCGCTCGGGATAGCCGCGCAGCAGTCCGACCGCCTCGTCGTAGCGCTTGGCATCGACCAGAGCCCGCGCGAGGTAATAGGTCGCCGAGGGCACGGTGGCGTGGTCGGGGAACGCGCTCACGAGCTGGCGGAAGGCGTTGATCGCGGCGTCGCGATGCTTGAGCTCCAGCTCCGACCAGCCGAGGCCGTACAGGGAATCCGGGGCGAACTTCGAGGCCGCGTTGGCGGACACCACGCCTTGGTAGGCGCCACGCGCGCCATCGTAGCGGCCCAGCCGGAACAGGGTCTCCGCCTCCCAGAAGCGCGCCTCCTCGGGCTCGCCCGGCGGGGGGGTCAGGGTCCGCGCCTGGCGGAAGGCGGCGAGGGCCGGCTCGAGCGCGCCCTCGCCGAAGCGGACCTTGCCGAGCAGCAAGAGCGCGTCGCCGTACCGGCTATCCGTGGGATAGCGCTCCACCAGGCGCTCGAGGGAGACGCGCGCCACGCCGTTGAGCCGGTCCTCGAACGCGCGCTGTCCCACCAGCCAGAGCCGTCCGGGCTCGTCGAGGGCCGCGGTGGCCCGCGGAGTCCCCAGGAGGAGCGCCGAGACCGCGCCGGCGAGCAGCAACGCGAGGGGTCCGCTCGGCGATCGCGTCATGCTCTTTCACCGTATCACGGCCCCCCGCGCCTGCCATCCAGTTGCCTCAGAAACGAAGACGTACCCGATAGGTGAGCTTCGCGGACGACTCCTTGGGGATACTGATCTCGTACTTGAGGGTATGCGCCTCGACCTTCTCGTAGGGATGGGTGGACGAGAGCACCTGCCAGTCGCCGGGCACCGGCTCGATCACTGTCACCGTCTGGACCTCGGCCTTGTGATTGCGCAGGGCGATCTCCCACTCCACCTCGTAGAGGTTGCCGGCGATCTTCCTCCAGTCCTTCTGGGTGCGCTCGCCCACCACGTCGAAGGCGTTGCCGAGCTTGATCTTCACCCGCTCGTCCTTCGCGGTGTGGTCGATCCAGTCCTCGCCGATGAACTGCTGACTGCCGCTCGCGTCGGCCTTGTAGACGCGAACCTTGCCCTTGGGCAGCGGCAGGCCCAGGCGATTCTCCTTGCTGTTGCGGATCTCG